>JAYEGO010000317.1:0-3009 GCA_034659155.1 Bacteroidota bacterium
CTTATCTTGAATCTCTTGCAGCAATGGATAATGCATAAGGCAATTATAACAAGCAAAAGAACTAAAATTCAAATAAACAAACTTTCCCCTAAAGTCTTGTAAACTTATTTTCTTGCCATTTTGGTCGGTAAGTGAAAACTCCGGGGCAGTTTTCTCTATTTCTACCCCAAGGCTTAGAAAATCTGCTTTCAAGCGAATTTTTAAGGTAGTCAATGTCCATATCCGACTTGATAGAACTTAAAAAAGCAACCCTACCAACGTCATCAAGCATGTCATATCCTCTGTATTTTGGAATAAAGTCTTGAAGTATTTTAAAAGCAAAGGCATGAATAGTACCGATGTACATATCTCCAATATCCGGTTGGTGCCCGATTACTTCTTTGATTTTGGAACGAACTCTGAACTTTAATTCGGCAGATGCTTTCTCGGTAAAAGTAAACGCAACAATTTCTTCGGGTTTTGCAATTTCTTGTTCGATTTGGAAAGCAATGCGTTCAGACACAAATTCAGTCTTTCCGGAACCTGCACAAGCAATGAGTTGAAAATTCCCTTTTAGAAACTTTTTGTCTGATAGTAATATGTCCTTATTACAAATGCTCATTCAGTCTTTTCGTTTTTCGAGCGTTGGATAAAAAATAGCTCTTTTGGTTTTTTCAAGGTTTGCCATTGCTACTAAATATTTTCTATCAATTCATTTTTAAGCCACTCGAAAGCGCCTGCTTGATTGTATTTAATTTCAGGCCTTAATAAGGCTTCCATATCTCCAATAAAATCAGGGTTTTTCTCTTTTTCTTCTATGTTTATCAGGAACTCATTTTTGCTTGGAGGTTTCTTGTCTGTTGCAAAAGTGGTGTACTCTTGAAAGCATTTGATGATTTGGCCTAAGTCCAAATCCATATTTAATCTGGAATAATCCAAATCAAATAAATCTCGTCCTTTACTTCTTTGGTATAGGGCTCTTAACTTAGTTCCTAAGAGTTCGTTGATGTTGTAGGTTCTAATTCCTGTTTTCCCGGAAAACCATTCGCTTTCCACTTCATAAGGGAAGTCTACCCAATCCAATACATTGAAATGTTCTTTACAGTTAATTTCTAATTTTAACCGCAATCGGATTTCTTCATATTCTGAAGTGAAACGATACAAGGCCTTTGCTCCATGACCCTTGACTTGTGTTTTCCTTGGTTCTTCGAAAAGGGTAATTACCTCACCAATACGTTTCATAATTGGCTTGATTGGGCCGGGTTTTATTTGAACCAAATCAATGTCCTCAGAATATCTTGGAGCAGGGTTTAGGTATAATTTATGTAATGCTGTTCCTCCTCTGAAAGCTAGATTTTCTTTCAGAAACTCATCTGAGAAAATTTCTACTAACACACGACTAATAACCAGATCTTGTTCTACTTGATGAAATCGTTTCCAAGGGGCATAATCTTGCCATTTTGCTATGTAAGGCTTGGGAATCATAAATCGCTTTCCAGTTTAATATTTACATCCACTTTCCAACTATTATCAACGGCACCTGGTTTTTGTTGTGAATTTGGACTAAGCAACACTGGGAAGTATTTTGCGGATTTTAAATGTTGCAAAATAGTTTTGCACAGCTTTCCATTCCCTTGCACATATTCAAGTAAAAATCCGAACCGTTGCAAGGTGCTTTTATGTGGGTACCAAGTCAATAGAGCTGTTATGTCATTTTGGTTTATTTCTTCTGCTAATTCCTCCAGAATGGCTAACATTCTATTAAATCCCCCTAATTTGGTTTGGTGATGAATTAAATCTACCGCAGTGAGAGCAGGGCTTGATATATTAAAAATACCAGCATCAGATTTTTTTTCCATTATATTATTATTTGGCCATTTAGCGGTGGTGAAAAACCTAATGTCAAAGGTGTTTTTTCCAATGTCATTTAATTTTGGTTTTTCTGTCATCACATAGTCTCTCTGTGTTTGTTGGTGACTGGCTCCATGAAATTTGGCAGCAGAATAAAAACCTAAATAGTAGTTGCGATTTAGACTTTTAAAAAGTTTATCAATGTACAACTGAATTGGTAATTGCCCTTGTTTTGAATATCTCGGTGGAATTATCAGGTAAAACCCTTTTCTCAGATTAGCGATCTCTTTTTTTTCAATAAGTCTGGCGAGTTCGAATTTTAGTGAGGTGCCTTTTCCATCAGTATGCTGAGCAACTTCTTGAAGAGAGAAGGAATAATTCTCAATGGATAATAATTGTTTGATAAACTCTTTAGCATTCACTTTAGTAAATTTTCGTTAAAAGTAGTAAAATAAACTGCTTATCTAAAATTATTACTATACTAAATTCTGCAGGTTGCAAAATTAGGCTCTTTTGGTTTTTTCAGGGTGGGTTATGTGTGGCGGCAAAAACCAAATGTGCCTAATGTGTAGTGGGTTTTCAGCATGGCATACAACGGGTTGCTAAACGAAGTTCCGTTTCTGAGAGCGAATTTACGAAAAATGTATGATCATTTTTCAAGTAAATGTAAAGCTCGAGGGAGCGGGATCAAATTGCGTTTAGCTGATGATGTCAACTGTCCTCACGATTGGCTCGTGAGAATAAGTTATGTGGGTTAAATTGAAATTATAAAGCAATTTGGTTTAGCAACCCGATGTCATCAATTTAGTCAAAGACGCATTGACTGCGAAGCAGCGTGGATTTGACTCCCGCATAGCGGGATTGATGACATCGTTTCGGCTAAAAAATCGTAGGGCATTCGGAGCTGCGTACTTGTCCATTCAGACAAACTTTACTAAGTGAACTAAACTTGCGAAAACCCTTGTCTGCCCTATGTTTTTTAGCCATTGTTGAACTAAATCCCTTCGGGATAGCTTGTTCAAATATAGCACAATAGTTTTTACAATTGTTGCGTCATACCTTTCATTTTTCACATTTAAAAAATAAAATATTATGAGAAAAAAGAGAGGTTTTACCATTGTAGAGCAGGCTATTGCTGCTGTTCCGGCTTTTGCCGATGTAAAGAAAAGACTTGAACAC
>JAYEGO010000318.1:0-3009 GCA_034659155.1 Bacteroidota bacterium
ATTACCCGTAAATATCTCCCAGCCATCTGTACGGAATGATGATGCAGGAAAACCATCCTTATTAAAAAGATTGGGCTCATCACTGTTATGAAAAGCATAACGGACGGCAACAGGCTTAGCAACATCTGTAGATGTTACCAGAACTGATTTGTCTTCAATGAATGCACTGGCAGGATAAAACACTTTATCTTCTCCGGCAATTTCAAAATAGGATAATTCTTTACCATTGCTTTCAAGTCCGTTTATTGCATAGTCGAAGAATATACGAATGGAAGTCCCTTCTATTTCATAGCTATTATACAAGGGTCCTGAATAAACAATATCTTCTCCGTAATCCTTGTTCAGGGCCCAGGCTGCCAGGCGTTTCCCGACATCTTTCTTATTGGTTGGGTGAATGTCTTCAGGATTACCAATGTCCATAGTAACAGCCATTCCGGTATTTGGGATGTCAAGCGTTTTTCGCTGGGCATCCCTTAAAGCTGCCCCTATTAATGGAATATTATAATCGAATGGTGCCAACTGTACATAATAAAACGGGAAATTTCCCTGAGCCCATTCCTGTCTCCAGCTGGAGATCAATGTTCCCATCAAATCGCGGTACATATAATGTTCCTCCCTGTTAGACTCACCCTGGTACCAGATGGCTCCACGGATACCATACGGAATTAATGGGTGAAGCATTGCATTATAGAGCCCGGAAGGAGATTGATGGTTTCGTGCTAAGATCCCGGGTGGAGAGTCGTTTATCTTTTCCTGGTATTTTTCGATATAGTATCGGCCTTCGTATGTTGATTGCAAGACTTGATTATTGACCCATGCCTGGGCAGTGGAACCTCCCCAGCTTGTATGGATCAGGCCTATCGGAACACCAAGTTCTTTATTTAACTCTTTACCAAAGTAATAGGCAACCGCACTGAAAGATTCAGCACTTTCAGGAGCGCATATCTCCCATTTCCCATAGCAATTTTTTTGGGGTTCATCCGCATTGTCTCTTGCAACATAAAACAACCTTATATCCGGGTAATTGGCTTCTTCAATTTCCGGCCCTGAACTGTCTGTCTGGTTTAAAGCCCATTGCATATTGGATTGACCTGAACAAATCCATACTTCACCAATCATCACATTGTGAAGGGTATCATCGTTGATGGTGACAAAATAAGGCCCACCTGCTTCCGGTGTGGGTAATTTGAGGCTCCAGTCACCATTTTTATCAGATGTAGTTCGTACATTGTTATGGTTCCAGCTTCCTTTTATTAAAATATCCTCTCCGGGTTCAGCCCGGCCCCAAAAGGGTGTTTCAAACTCTTGCTGAAGTACCATCTTATCGCTGAATAATGCCGGAAGTTTAGTTTGGCCAAATAAATTGCCTGAAAATAAAATTGTTAAAACCGTGAACAGACTAAAATACCTCATTGTCGTTTATTTTAGGTTAAAATTCAATTGTAATACTATCACCAATTTTCGTGGAAGGTGATAAATGCTTAATTATTTTCTCTTTATTAAGATCAGGATCACCAACTTTTATGGTATATAAGCCTTCTTGCATAGCTATAGGCTGATAGCTTGTCTCTTCAATACGAATGGTATATATAATTTTGTTGTTAACTTCATCGATTAGCTGGATTACCGGATTCTTTATTCCTGCAATTTTAATTTCAGGTAAATATAATTTAGAATTCCCTCCAAAATTATCTTGCTGGTTAATGGTAATGGGCCAGCCTGGATATTGGGCATCTGATTCCGGATTTGCCTGTCGGGGCCAGCATTCTATTGTAATATCTCTTGTATCTTTTCTGAACCGCACTATCCCGTATCCAGTAGCCCTGTCGTACAACCTGGATGGTTTCTGTCCGGTAAATATGGGATTGGATACAGCATAAACGCTCATTTTATTTCCAAAACCATCAATAAAATCACCTGTATATTTTGGAGCATCCATTATTCTGTTCATCCCCTCTTTAGCAGGATACCATCTGCGAGGCCACACATTGGAAATGGCCGGAACGCAAAAAGCATAACCCGCATCGTGCCAGTCGTCGATACCATACCGAATGGTGCTGCCCAGGTGCTGGTCACCTGCAATATGAAAAGCAAAAGATTTTCTGATTGCTTCCAGAGCATTGTTTCTGCCTGTTTGGGGCCAGCTGTTGGCATCAAAATCAGCAACAGGAATATCGTTGAGCGGGTATTCTCCTTCTTCCATGATCCTGAGTTTCGGTACAATGGCATCGGAATAACTATCAGGCTCAGGAAGCGTTGCCACATTGGCAAAAATAGTTTGTGATAACACTACCTTCATCCAGGTATTATCCGACCAGTCGGCACTCCAATTCTCAAGGAAATCCAGCTGTCGTTGCCCCAGCAATACAGCTCCTCCAACATCGCTGTAAGCTACTTCGTCGTATGTTTGATTTTGCGCCCAGCCATTGTAGATCTCGGCTTCGGGCAATAAGGTTTTGGGTGCTGATTTAAACTTGCGGTCTTCAATGATGGCAAAGCTGATTCCTGCATATTTCAGATCGGTATAATATACCCATATATTCTGAGCAACAGGAGTAGGATCAAAAGCATCAGGAAGATGGGCCGTTTGAGTACGTTGCACCATGTTTACCCATTCAGCCGGCATTTTGTATCCACCCATATCCTGGGCATGACCTCCTGCTAAACCTTCAGGAGTTGCTATGCCTCCTGCTCCCCAGATATTGCCATGATACACATCATGATCGTCGGGGATTGCAATTGTTGGACGATCGCGCATCAGGTCAGCGTATGCCCAGCCGTACAAATACCATTTGCGGAGGTAGTCGAGGCATGCCTTTTCCAGTGGAGCACGTTGTGCTCCGTAACCTCCAACCCCCTCATAGATCTGGTCGCCTGAGAAAAACAAAATATCTGGGTCATGATATTTTACGCTTTCAACAATATCATTATTGGGGAAGCCCAGATCATTATTACCTGTAAATCCGGCAACCACTATTTCTTCCTGATCCAGGGGCTCTTTCCTGATGG
>JAYEGO010000319.1:0-3002 GCA_034659155.1 Bacteroidota bacterium
ATGAGTATAATACTCCGATGCTTGCCCCGTGAAATCCTGTTTTACAGGAGTGGCTTTGCCACTATTTCACAGGGCTTGCATCGTTTTGAAAACAAATTCCTATTTTGATACCTCGTTAGCTCTGCTAAGAGGTAGTTCATTTTGAATTTCAATTTTTATACATTGTGGGTAGTTTTTATTCATTAATTCTGGTCTCAACATCCATTCTTTGATGTAGAATTCGAATTACCTCAACTTGATTATCTTGTGATTTTCTGTAAAAAATCAAGTGTGATTTTACAATAGAAACTTCATATCCTTTTTTAATATGATCCATTGATTTTCCGGTCATAAAATTCTTGGCGATGAATTCAATTTCATTGATTATTAAATTGTAATATCTATCTGCTTGTTCAATTGACCATTTATGAAGAGTAAAAGTCCAAATATTTTCAAGGTCATCAATAGCTTTCTCACTTATTCTGTATGATTGAGTTTTCATACCTGTTTTCTATGAAGTCCTTGTAAATGTTCTTTTGGATTAAAATCTTCAATAATCTTACTTTTTTCCCCGAGTTCGAGTGCTTTTCTCAACTCAATTATTTTCTGTTCTTCGGTTTCTAAAAGCCTAAGTGCTGTTCTTATGACTTCACTTACTGATTTGTACCTGCCAGAAGAAATGACTCCATTTATGAAATTTTCAAAATGGTTACCCAATAATATTGATGTGTTTTTCCCCATGATTTTAATTTTTTACAAATATACCAATTATTGGTATATTTGCAAAATTACCCATAACGGGGCTGCTAAACAAAGTGTCGTCTCTGAGAGCTAATTTACGAAAAATGAGGAACATATTTCAGCTTGAAGAGCGGAACCAAATGCTTTAGCATTCATGAGCTCCTATTAAAATAAACAATTTTGCGAATAGCTTGCGTTTAGCAGGGTGATGTCGCATTGCTTTGCCCGCCGAAGTGATAACGAAGGTGGGTTTTGCGCTCGAAGTTTAGTTGTGTATCGGTAGTGTGAGAGGTATGTTGAGGGAGCGCTCGCAGAGAGGCGGGTGCGACAAAGCAATTTGGTTTAGTATTGTGCTCAGTATTAATTTGCCGTTCTAAAAATATATGGTAGCCTTTTGATAGATCTCATTTTCTATAATTTAGACCCTTTTTCGACAGCAGAATCAGGAGCATAATAAATTCCTTTTTGCTCCCAATGCTTTTGCAATTTATTTAAAACTGCTTTAAATCTATCAAAATTTTTATTCCTCTTTTCTGTCCACCCTACTTCAGCATAGGCAGCTATCCTCGGAAATACTTGAAAATGCATGTGCCCATTAGTAGGAATCCATTCTCCCCACATTTGACAGCCTGTACCTAACACTTTATCGTGATATTTAGGATTCAGTTTTTCAGGAATAGGATCGAAAGCATAAGCCTTTGACAATGGGATGCTATTATAATCGTAATCGAGGTAAGTATAGGAATGCAATGAGTTCACAATTTCATAACCATTACTCGCTGCTTGGGTAGCCAGTGTCACATCACCTTTCCAAAAGTGTATAATGGCTCCTTTTGCTAATTGTTGTTTGGATTTAGTATCTGCTGTATCTTGATATTCATGAAGATTATGCCCCATTATTTCATTCCAGCCCATCATTCTTCTACCTTTGCTTTGTAAATATTGGGAAATGCTATTTGTAAAAAAGACTTGTATTTCGGCAGGAGTGTCCAGATTTTTTTCTTTCATATAGGCTTGTACTGTTTCTGACGATTTCCAATGATTGTACTTAACTTCATCTCCACCAATATGGATTACATTAGAAGGAAACAAAACTATGACTTCATCAAGTACATCGGTGAGGAACTGAAAAACTTTTGGGTCGCTGACATCATAAACATCTTTGCCTACCCCAAATACTATGGGCACTTCTATTTCTTTTTTTGCTGTACCTAACCAAGGATAAGCTGCTATGGCTGCGCTAGAGTGTCCGGGCATTTCTATCTCTGGTACAATAGTAATATGCCTGTCTTTCGCGTATTGAACAATCTCCTTAATCTCGTTCTGTGAGTAAAATCCTGAATGTGGTTCTGCTGATTGAATAGGGCTTCCCCAACTCCCAACTTGGGTACTTTTTCTTTTGGAACCAATTTGAGTTAAAAGTGGATATTTTTTAATTTCAATTCTCCACCCCTGATCATCCGTTAAATGCCAATGAAAAACATTCATTTTCAAAAGAGCCATTTCATCTAAAAGCATTTTCACCTGCTGCATTCCCTTAAAATACCTGGCTTCATCTAACATAAAAGCCCTCCATGAAAATCGGGGAGCATCCTTAATTGTTAGTGCAGGTATTTTTACAGAAGAGACATTTTCCAAAGAGTCTGGAAGTACAGGAAACAACTGCATTAAACTTTGCACGCCATAAAACCAACCCGTATTATTCGATGCAATGATCTGTATTCCTATCTTTGAAACAATCAACTCGTACGCTTCTTTTGCAAGGTTTTTATTAAGTTTGAATTGAATAATCTCGGTTCCAGATTTATCTGATTCAATTATTTCAATTTGAAATCCTAATATTTTCTTAATATTGCTTTGTAAGATTATTGCAGCGCTATTACTTACAGCAGAAGATACGATGCTGAGTTGTTTGCTAATCGTAAAAGTTTCTTGCCCCATTATTACCTCTTGAGGATTCGGGATAATATTGGTGTTCTGTGCCTGAAGTTCTGTATAACTATACAAGCATATAGTAATCCATAAAATTAAAACTTTGACTTTCATATGTTTTACTTTTATCATATTCTTTTGCTAATTGATAGGCAAATGAAATTTACTCAATGTTATGGCATGTTGATAGAATTCATTAAAATGAAAAAGGTATTTTCATCGTCAAGCTAATAGTCCGGCCTTGATTGTAATAATTCATTGGTTTTAATGTTGAAAGATGGTCAAAATACTGTTTGTTAAATATATTATTAAATGATACCCCAAGAATAAATAATTGCTTTGAGAGTGTA
>JAYEGO010000320.1:0-2993 GCA_034659155.1 Bacteroidota bacterium
GCGACTATTATTGGTTTTGGCGATAAAATGCCTGCAGTAAATGTTAGTCTGGTTAATTCCCTGATGATTCGTTCATTAGATTTTAATGACATTTACTGGAAAGAAGATCCATCTCATCCATCAGATGTTATTCCTGCTGCTTTGGCAGTGGGAGAATTGGTGCACGCTGAAATGAAAGATGTTATTGTAGCAATCATTTTAGCGTACGAATTTGAGATGAGAATGTGTGAATTTGCGGTTCCCGGTGTTCGCGAAAGAAAATGGCATCATGCCACAATAACTCAATTTGTGTCTCCTATTGTTGCCGGGAAATTACTGAAGCTTACTGAAGATGAAATGATGAATGCTATTGGCATCAATGCATCTCATAATCATACTATTGGCTGTCCTACCGCCGGAAAATTAACAATGATGAAAAATACTGTTGATCCCCTGGCTGTTCAATCTGGTGTTTTTGCTGCCTTAATGGCTAAAAAGGGATTTACCGGAACGGAAGCAATTTTTGAAGGAAAAGAAGGATTTATGGAAGTGTTCGGACCTGACTGGAATATAGAAAAATTGACAGGTGCATTAGGTGAAAATTTTAAGATATTAGAATGTGGTATGAAAGCATTTCCTTCTGAAGCCCTGACACATACTCATATCACAGCAACATTAAAAGCAGTAATAGAAAATGATATTAAACCAGAACATATAAAAGAGGTGAAGGTTACAGCTATTGCAAAAGCTGTTGATATTTTGTTTGATGATAGTAAATATGAAATAAATTCTCGTGAAACCGCCGACCACAGTTTACCATATTGTGTAGCAAGAGCAATTATTGACAGAAAAATCACTACACAAAGTTTTGATAAAGAAAAATTATTTGATCCTTTATTAAAAGATTTAATTTATAAGATTAAAGGTGAGCCAAGTAAGAAATTCGAAAAAATGTTTCCTGAAAAACAAGCTTCGCAAGTCGTCATCCGAACAAAAGATGATAAAGAATATAAAGCGTATTTAGAATTTCCAAAAGGAGACCCACGAGAACCTATGACAATAAAAGATCTTGATAATAAATTTAATGCATTATCAGATAAATTGTTGAGTACAAGCAGAAAATATAGGATAAAAGATTTAATATTTAATTGTGAAAATGTTACTGCACAAGAGTTTATGAAGCAATTGATCATATAAAACTGTTACTATTAATCTAGGTAAAATGATTTTGAGATTTCACATGAATGAAAATCCTTATTCACCTGCCAGGAGTATTCGGGAGGCAGCAATAAAAGGATTAGATCAAATAAATAGATATTCCGAGTCAAAATATCTAATTGAATTAAAAAAACTTTTGGGAGATTACAATAATGTGTCTTCTGACCGAATTGTTTTAAGTCATGGCTCAGATTTGTTATTAAGGGAAATAATAAATATTTTTTCAAAAGACAGGAAAATAATTATGGTGAGCCCGTCATTTTTCCCCGTTGCGCAATATGCTTTAAAGCAAGCGAGTAGATTTACAAAAATTCAGATCTCCTCTCCTGATTTTAAATTAGATCGTAATCTTTTATTGAAAGAGTTGAATGAACCAACATTGTTGATTATTGACAATCCCAATAATCCTACCGGAAGAATACTTTTGGATAATGAATTAGTTGAAAAGATTCTTCAGAATAAAAATGCATTATTATTGGTAGATGAGGCATATTATGAATTTTCGGGACAAACTTTTGCGGGGCTGATAATAAAATATCCAAACCTTGCAATAATAAGAACGATGGATAAAGCATTTTCTTTAGCAGGGCTTCGATTGGGGTATCTGCTGGCAGGCGGATTTTTTAAAGATCAATTTTCCGATTTCCCGGTATTTTTATCCAGGCCAACCCTGTTTGCTGCCATTGAAGCATTAAAAAATCCTAAATATCTGACCATAAATGTTAATAATATATTGAGTGAAAAAGCAAGGCTAGAAAAAGAACTTACAAAAATAGGGATTCAGGTTTTCCCTGGAAGTACAAATTTTATTTTGATAAAAAGCAATCTTCCCGACTTTGGAAAAAAATTATTGGATTCAGGAATTATAATAAAGGATTTATCCGAAGAATGGCTAAATGGTTTTTATAGAATTTCAATAGGCCTTCCTGAAGAAAATGATACCTTATTATCAATCATTAAAAATATATATAAAGGCACAAAAAAAAATAAAATTATGAATATTTCAAACAGAGTAAATAAAACAAATTAAAGATTATGTTAAGGATAGTTTTTTGGACAATAATGATTTTTGGCGGTAGTGTTTTCGGATATTATATTGATTCTTTGATGTTTGAGAATGTCCATAATAATATTATTTCTCATGTTGTTAGTTTATTGTTCGGTGTTTTTCTGTTATTTATAGTAATGCGAATTAGTAAAAACACCGGCAGAACACTTGCCAAGTACGGACGAAAAGGTAAATTGAAAAGAATGCAAACTAATATACTTACCAGACAAGGAGTATATAAATATATGAGACATCCAATGCATTTGGGTTTGTTGTTTTTGCCGCTTGCTGTTGCTTTTTTAATAGGCTCGCCTTCATTCATTTTAATTATTGCACCTGTTGAAATAATTTTCATGCTGATAATGATCAAGTATGTTGAGGAACCTGATACAATTAAAAAATTTGGCGATGAATATTTGGAGTATAAAAAGCAAGTTCCATGGTTTTGTTTTAAAATGAAATGTTTGAAAAAGTTATTAGAAAATGTCCCAAAGAATTATGTTAAATAATAAAATTCATATATAAATCATAAATTTTTCTGTTATGTTACAATTACAAAGCAATTTTATTTTCCCTCCTATTAAACTCGGTTATACTGTAGGAGATGGGAAAGTAAACCAAAAACATCTTGATTTTTATGAGGAAATAAATAAATACATTGGTGCCATAACATTGGAACCGCTATACATGGATGCGGGCTTGAGGGAATTACCCACTCAACTTGGTATTGATAATGAAAGTAAAATGG
>JAYEGO010000321.1:0-2990 GCA_034659155.1 Bacteroidota bacterium
GGGGGAGGTGGTTGGTTGTTAATAATATAGGCTATTTTTCCATAAAAAAGTAAGTCTCCTATATCATAACAGAGCGAGTATACTACGTAGTTGATTGGCTCTGTAATGAAATTCAGTATATCGATCCTCCGGATCGATGAACGAACCAGAGCTTCGTTCTACAATGGCTTTGTTGTCATTCCATCATTCCATTATTCCATTATTCCAACATATTATCTCCATTTCTCATCTTCACTCACTACTCATCTCTTCTTTCACTCTGTCTCCCCTTCGGGACTCACCTCTCACCTCTTCTTCACTCATCTCTATCTTCACCTTTCAATCTCCCATATCTGCCCGTCTTCCGCAAGAAAGCTCTCAGGAAAAACCAGTCTGGCTTCATCTAGAAGCAAATTCAGGTTTTTGTACCTTGTAGAAAAATGGCCCAGTATAAGTTTTTTAACTCCGGCCTCTTTTGCTATCATTGCTGCCTGCCTTGCGGTTGAATGAAAGTTATTTTTTGCCAGGCTCGAATCTTCTTCCATGTAGGTGGATTCATGAAATAACAGATCAATATTTTTGATCTTTGAAACAATACCACGATTAAACATGGTATCTGTACAATATGCAAATGACCGGCCAGGGAGTGCATCCTTTGTAAGGGTTTTATTTGGAATTCTTTGCCCTGAATCTGAGATAAAATCTGCACCATTCTTAATACCTGACCGCAGCTGAATGGGAATATTGTACAATTCAATCATCTCAGGTTTCAAACTCCTGGATTTCTCTTTTTCAACAAACAGGTATCCACAGGTAGGGATCCTGTGCAACAATGGGAAACTATCCACATAAACCAGCCTATCTTCATAAATTCTTTCTGAACTACCACAATCTACCCTGTGAAAAATAAGTGGGTAAAATAGTTTTATATCAAAAAGTTCTAAATGAATATTCAGAATATTATCAAGCTCTGGTGGTCCATATATGTGGAGTTCATTTTTCCTGCCCATAAGGTTAAATGAAGATAACAAACCAAACAGGCCAAAAGTATGATCTCCATGAATATGGCTGATAAATATATGATTCAGCCGTCCTAATTTCACCTTATTTTTCCTCAACTGCATCTGTGTTCCCTCTCCACAATCCAATAAAAAAATCCGCTCATGTATATGTAATACATAAGCGGATAAATTTCGTGTTGAGGTTGGTAAAGCTGAACTGCTGCCTAATACTGTATAAGAAAAAGACACTTTAGCCCTCCTTACGCTTCAACATCTAGTATACCCTCAGCCTCATCAACAGTTTCAGAAATATTCAAAACTGAATCCAGTTGAGAAATTGTTATCAACCTTTCCACTGCCTCATTTAAACCGGAAAGTACAAAAGTTCCGTTTGCGTTCTTACAAAGCCGATTTGCAACAAGAATTGCACTAAGGCCACTGGAGTCACAATATTTACATTTGATCAGATCCAAAATAATATTCTTCTCCCCATTTCCTGAAATTAAAACCATTTCTGATTTTAAACCCGGGGCAATATGGGTGTCAAGCTTTTCATCCTGAACCTGGATCAAAGTGTATTTATCGCGTTTTTCAATATTAAATTCCATGAAAATGAATTAATTTTATCTTAAAGATAATTAATTTTTCTTTTCTTTCCCTGTTTTCTTTTCGTTTTCTTCCATCTCTGATTTCAATTTTGCCAGATCAGTGATGTCTCCAAGAGTTGTTGATTTAATATTTGTTTTTACTTTTCTGGCTACCTTTTGAGCTTCTGACTTCTGAGTGGCTTTTTCAGATTTTGCTTTTGGTTTGGCATCATCTTCAAATACACGTGTATGAGAGAGAACTATTCGTTTTGCACCTTTATTAAATTCAATTACCTTGAACTTCAACTTCTCATCTACCTGCACTTTATTACCATCTTCTTTTTTGATATGCCTTAAGCCAACAAATCCTTCAACTCCATATGGTAAAGCAACAATTGCACCTTTATCAAACACCTCAAGTACGGTACCATCATGAATTGAACCCATGGTAAATACAGTTTCAAACACATCCCATGGATTCTCTTCCAGTTGCTTATGTCCCAGGCTCAATCTCCGGTTATCTTTATCAATTTCCAGTACCACTACCTCAATTGCATCTCCAATGGCGGTAAATTCAGCAGGATGTTTTACCTTTTTCGTCCATGAAAGATCAGAGATATGGATCAGCCCATCAACTCCTTCTTCAATTTCTACAAATATACCAAAATTGGTAAAGTTTCTCACGTTTGCAGCATGTTGTGTTCCAACAGGATACTTATCTTCAATTTTATCCCATGGATCCGGCTTTAATTGTTTTAAACCAAGAGACATTTTTCTTTCTTCACGATCAAGTGTTAGAATTACTGCATCCACTTCATCTCCAACTTTTAGAAATTCCTGAGCACTCCTTAAATGTTGAGACCATGACATCTCTGAAACATGAATAAGTCCTTCAACCCCGGGAGCAATTTCAATAAAAGCTCCATAATCTGCAAGTACCACAACCTTACCATGTACTTTATCTCCTATTTTCATTTTCTCGTCAAGTGAATCCCATGGATGGGGTGACAATTGCTTCAGACCTAATGCTATCCTTTTCTTATCATCATTGAAATCAAGAATTACAACATTCAGTTTCTGATCCAGTTCAACAACCTCTTCAGGATGATTTACACGTCCCCATGACAGGTCGGTTATATGAATAAGCCCATCAACACCACCAAGATCAATAAATACTCCATAGGAGGTTATATTCTTAACAGTGCCCTCCAGAACCTGACCTTTCTCAAGTTTTGCTATAATCTCTTTCTTCTGAAGTTCAAGTTCGGCTTCTATAAGTGCTTTATGTGAGACCACCACATTCTTAAAATCGTTGTTGATCTTAACAACCTTGAATTCCATGGTCTTGCCAACATAAATATCATAGTCGCGAATGGGTTTCACATCAATTTGAGATCCTGGAAGGAAAGCTTCAATACCAAAT
>JAYEGO010000322.1:0-2989 GCA_034659155.1 Bacteroidota bacterium
GATAATGTAGCGTTTATACCAATGCCAACCGGGAATGTAAAACCAAATTGAGTATAATTCCCATTGCCATATAAATCGAGGCCTCTAAGGTCGCTTTCGTAGGAGTAGTCACGGGTAATTATCAAATCATTTACATCCCTTATCGTTCCATCAGGGGCATAAGCATAAGGGTTTCCATCACTGTCTTTTAAATCTCCCTTGGGACTAAACTGAATGGTGCCTACTCCAAATTCAACAAAGGGAGAGGCTGCAAATTTTTTCTCACTTATAAAATGAGCAAATTCATAATGAAGATTTGCTCCAATACCAAAAAGCTGACTGGTAAAATTCAAATTGCGCTCAGGATCCGGAGTAGATTCATTTCCGGTAAGGCTTCCGAAAAGCACATAAATATCGTATTTCAGAATATGGTTTTTGTCAATATAACTGGATACTGTAAGTTTTCCCCCGGGTTTTCCCGAAGATAAGGTCTGGAAATTATCATTCACATCCCCAAAAAAGTTAAACATCCCAAATCCAGCACCAATGACAGGTTTATAGATTGGATTTTCAACTTTAAGCTCTTCAATCAACAAGCTGTCAAAATAATTATCCTGGGCATAGTTTATGAGTGGCAGGGAAAAAGCCAGAATAAAAAAGACACAGTATCTTATAATTGACCTCATATTATCAGGGACTGAAACACACTACAATTTACTTGAACCATTTCTGCCTTGTTAATCTCAATGCTTCGTTCACAGGAATGCGGTTCCCATTATTATATGCAGTTACAAAGGCCTCCTCAATACTTGTATTTAAAAACAAATCTTCAATATAGGCCCGGGCATCTTTATAATATTTAAAGTTCCCTGTGGTATATTTATACATTTTCCCATCCCTCTCACTACTGATTTTCCCAACATCCTGACCGGCGAAGTATTTGTCTGTATCAATGGGTCTGACAGAAGCCAGTAGTTGAACTTTAAAAATCACACCCGGAGCAGCCACTACAGCTTGTTCCTGAACCACCGGTTTCTTTGGTGTGGGTTTGGGCTTTGTTTCAACAACAGGCCTGGGTTTAGGTTCCTCTTTTGGTTTATCCAAAATAAGGAGGGGTTTTTGAGTTACTTTGTCTGAAGAACCGGAAGGGCTTAGCACTGCCACCAATTCCTGATTACTCATTTCCAATAGTGCAATATCTTTCTGTATGATGCTTACATTTTTTACATTATCTTCAAGCATAAAGGAAAACTTACCATCTATTTCGGGGATTTCATTAACACTTCCACCCTCAGACTTCAGCTTATAGGATACTATAAAATATGGATCTTCAGGAAGGGTCATCCATAAAAATTTTGCTATACCTCCTTTAAAACTAAAAATCGCATTTTTTCCATCAATATTTTCTGCCATATACCCAATCGGTATGGTTTCTTCAACTCGTGCCAGTTTAGTAACCTCGCCCCTGCTTACAAGTACATTTACAATCCAACCATCTGACGAAGGGTTTATGTAGGGAGCCTCACGGTAACAAACAACCGGCAATTTCTCACCTGAATCTCCCAGAATATAAAAATCACCAACGTAATCCTGGATGTCCACAATCAGGTCTTCACTTACCTTGCTTGAAGGATTGATGTGAATTATTTTAGGATCTACATCCATTTCCTCTCTATCGCTGTCGCGAATATATGAGAACCTTCCTTCCAGCTTAAAATCGCCTTTTACCCTTTGATCTGCAATCAGTTCATATTTCAGAACCAGCTCTCTTTGACTTGGAAGGTTTAGCCAGATAATATTCAGTTTGCCTTCAGAAAAACTAAAATCAGCTCCAGCAGATTCAATAGCCTTCACATTTATTGCATCGGGAAATGGTTGTTGTAAACGGGCAAATCCAGAAAGAGTGCCTTTTGATAATTTGATTTCAATAACAGCCGATTCCCCGGCAGTAATTTCAGCAGGAGCATTTATATCGAGTTTTACATCCTGTGCATTTAAAAGCAGACAGGAAAATAGGATCGTAAATAGTGAAATTATGTATCTCATGATAAATGATGAATTTTGGTTAAGCTTGAGCTATTTACAATATTAATAATTATTGTTTGAATCCTAAAGCTAAAGCCCCTGAATAATGCAATTTAAAAGAATGTTTGATTAGAAATTCGGACTCAGAAGATATTTCGAGTAGAACTTATCTATCTGACTTACTGCATCTTCTGCCGTATCAACCAGCACAAACAGATCCATATCTTCTACATTAATATTCTTCTCTTCCTTGAGCATTACCTCTTTGATCCACTGGATGAGGCCCCTCCAATAATCTGTACCGACCAGAATAATTGGGAATTCTCCAATTTTCTCGGTCTGTATCAGCGTAATGGCCTCAAATAACTCATCAAAAGTTCCAAAGCCTCCGGGTAAAACTATAAAACCCTGGGCATACTTCATAAACATAACCTTTCGAACAAAAAAATGATCAAAAGTGATAAGCTTGTCGGTATCAATAAACAAGTTGGCTCCCTGCTCAAAGGGCAAGTTTATGTTTATACCTACAGACCTGCCATTTCCTTTCCTGGCTCCCATATTAGCCGCTTCCATTATTCCTGGTCCGCCACCGGTAATCACTCCATAGCCTTTCAGGGTAAGCTGGTAAGCTATTTTCTCTGCCAGTTTAAAATACTTGTTATCGGGTTGGGTTCGGGCGGAGCCAAATATTGAAACACAGGGTCCAATCCGGGATAATTTTTCAAATCCCTCTACAAATTCTGAAAGTATTTTAAATACACCCCAGGAGTCACTGGTCTGAGTTTCAGTCCAGGTTTTTTCTTTAAAGGCTCTTTTTACTTTATCCTCTGCTGACATAAATTATGTTTTTGTTAATTGATTAACAATAGTACAAAATATTGGTCAAAGAACCTCACGCAGATATCGCTGATTCTCGCAGAATGATTTATTTGAATATAGAACGAGAAAAGAGGCATAAGGCACAGGTGTAGGGCCATTGAAATGG
>JAYEGO010000323.1:0-2988 GCA_034659155.1 Bacteroidota bacterium
TGGGAATTTTAATTTATGAGTAGGCTGTTTCATGATGACGTCATCTATAATATTAGCTTTTTAAATTACAGTTTCCAATACAGTTCCTGCAACCTGATGGAGGTTTCTCACCAATAAACAAGTATGTAATTTTGTAGGCAGTATACAGGGCAGCTGATAGAAAGATAATTAAGGCAGTGACTTCTTGCATATATGACTGGTTTCTATAGATTAAAAAATTTACCTGTTTGATAAACCAGAAAAGACATGATCCAGGCCAGGGAAGTGGTATAGAACATAGTAAATAAAGCCCATTTCCAACTTCCAGATTCTTTTTGTATTGTTATAATTACAGCAATACATGGAAAATATAATAAGATAAATACCAGATATGAAAGGCCCACAAGTGGAGAAAAAACTGTCTGTCCCTTCCTGGGACCTGAGGTATATCTTTCTGATTTTAGATTTTGGATTAGAGTTTCTGATTGTTTTTGGCTTCCATCTCCTCCCTGGTATAAAACGCCCATGGTACTTACCACTACTTCTTTTGCAGCTATTCCTGTAAGAACACTAATACTCATTTTCCAATCAAAGCCTAAAGGGCTCAATACAGGTTCAACAAAGTGTCCTATTTTGCCAATGTATGAATTCTCAAGAGGATGCGTTATGACTTCTTTTGAAGATTTATCAGGAAATTGCAAATCCTGTAGATTCCCTGTTGCACTTATGGTAGCAGGTACCTCCTGGCTTAGATTTTTAATATCGGAGTTTTCATTGTTTCTGGGGTAATAACTCAAACCCCAAATAATAATGGAGGCAATGAAAATGACACCTCCCATTTTTTTTAAGTATTCTCCTCCCTTACTCCACATATGAATTAAAGTGGATCGAATAGTAGGTATTCGGTAAGGAGGAAGTTCCATTACAAATGGTATTTCTTCAGATTGAAAGATGGTTTTTTTGAAGAGTATAGCAATCAATGCAGCAATCAATATCCCAAGGGCATACAATAAGAACAATACCACTCCTGGATTGTCAGGGAAAAAAGCACCAATAATAAGAATATAAACCGGTAATCTTGCACTACAAGACATGAAAGGATTAATAAGCATGGTGAGAAGTCGATTGTTCCGGTTTTTAATTGTCCGACTTGCCATGATTGCCGGGACATTGCACCCAAACCCCATGACCAGTGGAATAAATGACCGCCCATGCAATCCGATCTTATGCATTATTTTATCCATAATAAATGCAGCCCTGGCCATATATCCAGTATCCTCCATTAGGGAAATAAAAAAGAAAAGGATTAATATGTTAGGTAGAAACACAATGACACTTCCTACTCCTCCTATGATCCCATTTACAAGCAGGTCAGTAAGAGGCCCGGGGTTAAGTGTATTGCCCAGCATTGAAGAAATAAAAAACACCAGTTGGTCTAACCAGTACATTGGGTATTTGCCAATCTCAAAAGTAGAATAAAAAGTAAGAAACAATATGAAGAGTAAGACAGGAAAGCCAAAAAGTTTATGGGTAAGGAGCTCATCAATTATTTCAGAATTTTGTCTTTGAAGGATTGGGTTTTTAGTGTAAGTTTCTTTCAGGGCTCCTGATATATAGCCATATCTTGCATCTGTTATAAGGGTTTCAGTATCCTCCCTGAGCACAGATTCCAATCTCTCAATTTCCTTATTTGCAGTAGATTCAATTTCCGGAAAATTGTCCCAGCGTGTAAGTGAAAATTTTGCAGCCTTGTCTTTTTCAAGAATTTTCAGAGCATAGTATCTTGAAGAAAACTTATCTGTTAAAGTTTTGTTTTTCCAGATGGCATCCTGCAAAGAATGAATGGATCTTTCAGGTTCCACACCATAATTTATATGAATATGTCTTATTGATTCATCCCTGTCTTCAAAAACATCAATTACTTTATCAAATAGATTGTGGATTCCTTTCCCTTTTGAGGCCACTGTGGGGACAAATGGAATTCCCATCATTTTGCCCAGGGATTCATGATCAAACTTATCACCTGATTTTTCGAGTTCGTCAAACATATTCAAGGCAATAATAACCCTGATATCCATATCTATTAATTGTGTACTTAGATAAAGGTTTCTTTCAAGGTTTGAAGCATCCACTACATTGACTACAATATCCGGCATTTCGCCCATAATATACTTTCTTACATATAATTCCTCGGGTGTGTAATCTGTAATAGAATAAGTTCCCGGAAGATCTGTAAGCTGCAAATTATAAGATTTATATTTGATCAGGGCACGTTTTGAATCAATTGTGACACCACTATAGTTTCCTACGTGTTCATGTGAGTGAGAGGCCTGGTTATATAATGAGGTTTTGCCGGAATTAGGATTTCCCACCAGGGCAATATTAATTGTTTTCTGTCCCTGACTTGATCGGGCCCGGAAGTTATTATCAATAATAGCTTCATTGGAGGCAGAAGGCTGAATGGCTGTTGATTCATTTTGAGTAATTACCTCTATGAGGCGGGCTTCACTTCTCCTGAGAGAAATGTTATAATTCATAATTCTATACTCAATAGGGTCTTTAAGTGGGGCATTTTTTATAACAGTAACTTTCTGACCCTGAACAAAGCCCATTTCAATAATTCTCTTACGGAACGCACCCCTTCCCTTAACTTTTATAATGAAGGCTGTTTCTTTTGTTTTTAATTCTGCCAGGTTCATGGGAGTATGTGATTCCAGAGTACAAAATTATATTATTTGCAATTCCATTGCAATACCCAACTATTGGTATATTTTGTAGCTGTCTCATTTTTATTGACTGATTCAATTGGTGGCTTTAAACTATCTGGCAGGATTTTTTTGGACCTAAGTATATTCCATACCTGATGAACCTCTGCCTGCCGGCTGGAAGCCTGGGGTTGTTGATTATCTGGATGTTATAGGAGGTTGTGGCTTTTCCTACATCGAACTCACGTTAAGGAATAAAAACATGGCTTTTGAGATAGACCCCTTATTACTTGAATCCTTTCCA
>JAYEGO010000324.1:0-11757 GCA_034659155.1 Bacteroidota bacterium
TATAAGGCTCGTGAAACATAACTTCAATCCCAAGCTCCACATTGAAGGCCTGTTGCTCACCATGTACGATTACCGCATTCGTCTTGCATTTCAGGTCGCGCGTGAGGTGCGGACACATTTCAGGGACCTGGTTTACAAGACTACTATTCCCAGAAACGTAAGATTAGGTGAGAGTCCGAGTCATGGAAAACCGATATTTTCGTACGAACCGAGATCCAAGGGGGCAGAGAGTTACCTGGCCCTGGCCCGCGAGTTCCTGGGCTGCCAGAGGAGGTCACGATGAAGCTCAAGGGGGGATTAGGCAAAGGGCTTGGGGCCCTTCTTTCCACAGAAGACATATATGATTTAGAGAGTCCTGGATTTTTCCTCTGTCCCATAGAAAAGATAAGGCCAAATCCCGATCAGCCACGAAAGCACATGGATCAGGATTCCCTTGAGGCCCTTGCCGGATCCATCAAGGAGAAAGGTATCCTTCAGCCCTTGGTGGTCTGGGAAGTTGATGGTGTTTATGAGCTGATAGTCGGCGAAAGACGATGGAGAGCGGCCCAAAAGGCCGGGCTTAAGGCGGTCCCTGTTGTCATAAAGGACGTGAGTCCTGACGAACTCCTTGAGCTGGCACTGGTTGAGAATATCCAGAGAGAGGACTTGAATCCCCTGGAAGAGGCTATGGCCTATAGCAGGCTTATAGATGAGATGGGACTTACACAGTCCCAGGTGGCCTCAAGGGTGGGAAGGGAAAGGTCCACTGTGGCCAATTTCCTGAGGCTTCTCCAATTACCGGACTATGCTCAGGCCGACCTGCTTGATGGCCGGCTCAGTATGGGCCATGCCCGGGCCATTTTGATGCTGGAAGATCCTGAAAGCCAGAAGGAGTTAAGAGACCAGATAATAAAAATAGATCTTTCAGTACGACAGGCAGAGGCCCTGGCCCGTCGATTAGCTAAAGGAAAAAGGCCGGGTGCGAGAGTGCGAAGGGAAGATCCTGACATCAGGAATCTTTGCGAAGACCTGACTCTCAGGCTTGGTTCTAAAGTAAAAATAGTGCAGACTAAAAGGGGTGGCAGGCTGGAGATACGCTATCGTTCTGTCCAGGACCTGGAACGGGTTATACAGTTGCTCAGGGCGGGTGAGGTGTGATGCCGCTGAAAAAAGTCCTTTTGCGGTCTTCGGTTTTCGGCTTTTGGAAACCCTAAGAAATGGATCAAAAAAGCTTATTGAGAATTGATCTCAACCAATGAACATATTTTTATCTTTCTATAAGTCTATAATTTGGAGTATCATATTTCCTCTCTTTTTGCTTATTTCTTGCAATCTGAGCATTTCCTCTGCCCTTTTTTGTTATTATGCACCTGTCTGCTCCTAAATCAACTCCCCCAACCAGTAAATGCGCCTAAGTACTCTTCGCGGGGCACAGGCGAAGACAGCGACGAGACTTGGGGCGTTGGGTTTCACCGAGTTTCCCAATTTTACAGATGAGATGCTTTGTGCAAAATCAGAGAAAGACTCCCTACTGCTCTACTCATACCTACATATAAAAATGATAAATTATCAGTTTCTTTCTGGGGCGCTTCAAGATCAACTAAGATGATACATCTGTTTTCAAGTCCCTTGAAATTTTGTATTTTGGCAAATGAAATTTTATTATTTAAGGGAAGCTCGCGAACTGAATTTACATCCAGTACCTGAATTTTTCGACGAGATGAACGGTTCAGCAAAGATACACAAGACTCATTAAATGTTAATGGAGATAAGATTGTTATATCGCCAAGAGGGATATCTTCCATTTCCACAAGACGTCTCAGCTCTTTGACAAGTAATTGTTCCGGTTGAGAATCATAACAGTGTATTACGACCTCCGGCCCTATACCTGTTCCGTCATTTCCCAAATCACATTTAGTGAATTCCTGGATTTTTTCAAGAATCGGCTTAGTGTTTCTACAATTTTTTTTGAGAGGGATGTTCACTGGATTCATGCTATGCAGATATTTCACAGCCTCTTCTTCGTAGCATCCAAAAATTCCTGTTTGATTGTTTATATCATGGAAAAAATACCAGAGGCCTTTTTCAAAAGACCCTTTCAGTAATGCTTCCAGTTTTTCCAGATCATCAAAATTAAAAAGGTCTTGGCCTTCATCAACAACAATAATATCAAAATGCTTAATATTATTTCGTTTGGCTTTAATTTCCAATTGATCAATTGTAGATACAGTTACATTCTGTTTCAGAAGTCGGGCATGGATATATCGTTCAAGCCATAGGGATTTACAAACAAATAAGACATTAATGCCAGGCTGAGCAAATCTGCGACAGAGTTCAGATGCCATGAATGTTTTTCCGGTTCCGGCTCCACCACTGCAAAGTACCCTGTCACTAACCTCAGCGACATCAAGAAGTCTGAATTGATCCTCTGTCAGTTTGCACATTCTGGTATGAATATTATCTAATTGGGCAGAAAGAGACGGAAGTGCTTCAAATTCCGGACGGAGATAATTTTTTATCTGGTCTATATCTTGCTGTAAAAGTTTGCCGGAAGATCTCCGAGTATCAAGAGACTTCCAATATTTGACAAAACGTTTAAGCCAATTATCCAGCATATCGAAATTGTTTGCAATTAATAAAATATTAGTGTCCCATTCAAAGGCAGGGATATCTAAATTACAATCCGGTAAAATAACACCATAGCCTATACATATTCGAGCTATTAATTCATGCCCGAATTGTTTGTTTAAATCATTTTTTATCGAATGCATGGCTTCTTCCGCCTGTACAAACGGACCTCGTCTTTTTGTATGATCTTCTCCTCTTCTGTCTATAAAATGCCAGATTCCATCCTTATCACTTGATACCAGTCCTCCCTTTACCTCAAACACAAACAGTCCATGGGTGCTGACTACAACAAAATCTGCTTCTCCAAAACGTTGCTTCACATGGTGTGGCAAATTTAAGGAATGAAAACATACTGCTTCAGCGCCCAGGGCTGTTGACCCGGAAAATTTCTTAAATACTTTTTGCTCAGCATTACTATTGGTGTCGTAAGGTTGAGCCGGCAGCATTCTCATAAGTTTTAATTTTCTCTTTTGGTACCCTTTTATTTATAATAGCTATTTTAGGACAGCGGCTCAAAATAGATTTTTTTCAGTGTAATTATAACCATCTTCAGTTCAGGATCCGAAAATTTTCTGAAAATCCTTTTTTTCCTCATCTGTCAATTCGCTTTGCTTTAAGCTATCCATAAAACCTTCTTTATCAATGGTTTCTTTAACAGATAAGCTCCCGAGCAAAGTTAAAGCTACATCACCATTTTTAGAAAACTTTAGTTCGGAAAGTTTATTACTCTCAGCTTTAATTTTCAATTGAATAGACTGCCAATCTCTTTTCTTTGCCAAGTCAATAGCACATTCTCTCAGTTTTCGATGTCTGTTCCAGTCAGCTTTAAGCAGCATATCTTTTTCCCATGGGCTGCAATTACCTGATATTTTAAAAGAGGCGTCAGGACCAAAAACATAACGTTGTTCTGGATAATGTTTGTTGTGCCAGTTTGACATAAAAGTACAAAGTGAATAAATCTCAACTTTATCCTTTGGACGCAGATCCTGGTCTATTTGTTTCCATCCCCGCCAGGCAGCATATAGAATATGTGCAAATAAAGTATCTGCTGGAGTAATTTGCCACGATTTAATCAAGTCTTTATTTTTTTGAAAGCTGTAGATACCTTTTTGATACATTAAAAAAAGCAAAAGTCCCCGCAGTACCCTTGATTTAATGGAAGAATCTTGAAAAACATCATCAGGATCTATAATTTGATTCATTGCATCTATAATTTGATCAAATCTTTTTTTGAATCTATCTTTGAGTTCTTGGTACGAAGGCTTTGGATATTTTCGCAAATCTTCACTTGTTTCAAATTTGTCCTGTAAAATTGCCAAAAATTGAGACGCTGTAATTCCTTTATGGGGATCCAGCGGCGACAGAAGATTAAGTAAATGCCATAATAGAATCTTATCAACATCGTCAGTCAATAAAGGCCGCTTTTCCCAAATCCAATTATTTATGATCTCCAACTGCCCAGGTAACACTTGTAAGTCGGCGTTAACCAGGGAAGACTCATTAACAACATTCTTTATCAAATTTTCCGATTCCGGCAATGGCGGAAGAGAATGCATAAGCAGTGATATTACTCCTCCACGGGCATCACTCTCCAGATAGTCTTTGTGGTCGGGAATCTGTTTTTCATCATCAGAAATGGTAAAATGAATTGAGTCATCAGGAAAGATTTGGGCATCAGAAGATCTTGAGTCATCAAAAAGTTTGAAATTTACCCTTAAACTAAAAATATGAGGATTAAAATTCCCATAATCTATACCAAGAAATTCAGCCTTTTCCTCTTTTGCCCTAAAATATATAGTTTTAATAGCAGAGACAGGGATTACACCTTCAAAAAAGATGATGCTGACAGGGGCATTATTATCAAGCTGTCCTTTAACTTGTTCTCCTTTGTTATTAACAAAACCCCTTACACTGGGGATCAAATTATCCCACGACAGATCAAGAGCAATTATTGTATTGTAAATATCTTTATCTTCTTCGTCCTGGCATTCAGAGAAAATGTATGGAGGAACCTTGTCAATAAAAATAGGAACATGGCCTGGAGAAAAAAATCCTGGATCTTTGTAATATTTTTTATATCCTTCCTTGGGACAGATTAACCCGGCAGTTAAGATGCTCTTTAAGTTTTCTATGTTCGTAGCTATTAAAAGTTCTTTTGGGATAAAATTTGTGCTTTGTTTCTCTGTCCGGTTTGGCTTGTTGTCAGCATACTTCTCCACTGGGGACTTGGTCTCCTTTTTATCCATAATAAACTCCTATCCATTTTGTTGCCATTTCCTCAAGATATCTGTATCATCAGGAAATTCATTAAGGATTTTTTCCCGTTTATATCCCGGCGTATTGGCATCAATAAGGAGAAACAGCCTCTCTTTTGCACGTGATGTCAAAACATACATCTCTTTTCTAAATTTTTCATCTCCCTGTTCATGTATAATATGTTCATGTAAATCAGCTATAAATACCTCATCAAATTCCAAGCCTTTTGCACTTTTGGAATTGATTACGACAATACCTCCCCGGTCAAATTGAATTGGTCGATTATTGTGCCCCAAATTATTTGCATAAGTATAGAGAGATATAATGCCTTTGCTTTGCAACTGATTATAGTAACATTCTCTAACTTCATTGTTTGGAGCAATAATACCTATTAAATTGTCAGGATAATTTTTATGCCGTCGAGCAATCCTATCAATCACAAAGTCTTTATCTTTAAACTCAATTAACAACGGAATCTCTCCATTTTCCTCTGGCAATTCAGGGGATTCTGCT
Source organism: Bacteroidota bacterium (assembly GCA_034659155.1). Classification (GTDB taxonomy): domain Bacteria; phylum Bacteroidota; class Bacteroidia; order Bacteroidales; family VadinHA17; genus JAYEGO01. The sequence continues at coordinate 5,377 of JAYEGO010000324.1, forward strand.
GCTGTTCCACAGTAGAATTTTTCTGCCAGTTGAGCTATCTGGCGTGTATTACGGTAATTTTTACTCAGGGAAAACAATTTGTCTTTTTCAATCTCAAGTCGTTCCTTAATCTCTTTTATAGATGAATTTGTTTCACAAAGTTGTTGGTTTTCATCTGCTGACACAAAAATTTTTTGAAAATGTCTGTACATAAAATCATAAAATTCAGGGGGCATATCCTGACCTTCGTCTATTAATATGGTGATATTGGAATCAATTTCAAAATCTTGTTCATAAAAAATCTTTTCTATCTCATTCCAATCATATTCATATTTTTTAATTTCTGGAGGGGCCTTTTCGTATTGCCGTTGAAAAAAATTCCAGAACCAGCTATGCCAAGTTTTTATATCAATATTATTTGCCAGAGTTAAAGACATTCTTGCCAATACATTATTATAAACAAGGCATAAACAATCTTTATTGTTTCGCTTTAATTTATCAGATAAAAGAAGAGCAATAACGGTTTTACCAGTCCCCGGCGCTCCATATACAAGATATCTGCCTTCTAATTGTGTCCGACGCAGAACACGATCCTGTTCTTTGCTCAACTCTTCATATGTGGGAAGTCTGAATTCGTCGTTCATTAAACTATTTGTTAATTAACAACTGTTTTTTATATAGTTGACAAATCCGAGCAAATGGTTGTCACCGTTTCCAATTAAAAATTGTCGATCCAGCAGACAGTTCTGATAAATGCAACTTACTTCAGGCAAAAGGGCGCACCCATGGCAGGCTGCCCTGTTCAACTGGTCAGGTCCCTGGCCCTCATGTTCAGCACATATGGGATCATATGTGCACTGCTCTGCTTTTTCCATGGCTTTAATCCAGAGCTTGAAAAATTTATCCGGTTTGCCATGATCAGCCAATCCTCCCAGAGATCCCATTTTGTTAGGAACTGCAACATAGATTAAGATTCCGCTCATGTAATCTTTTTTGTTAGAACAGAAAATCCTCTCTTTTATGGATGATACAGGATAACCGGAACTGAACTCCAGCTCTCGAATAATTAGATGAGCAATTGTATGGAGAAGAATAAAGCGAGGTGTTGCTTCAGGCAAGTTGCTGAATATTGATTCTTCACGCCTTTGTTCTATTGTTTTTGCACGTTCCACACATAATGGATCTGATTCCCATTTCTGCAATTTTGTTTCATCCAGAGAAAAGAAAATGCCCTCGCCGTAAAGCTCGCATGCAGGAAGCCATTTAGTCTCTTCTTCCAGACCGGGTTTGTTAATTTGTCCATGGTCGAATATACGGCTGAATCCACAAAATACCTGAATTTCTCGTAAACGGTTGACAATAATTAGTTTTTTCACTGCCTTTCCTATCCTGTAGGATCGACTTTCCAGAACCTGTGAAGATTTAGGATTTTCAAGATACTCATTCCATTTGTCGGTTTGATGGTCAGTGATAAAACGTTCATATTCCTTAAAATCTTTATACTCACGGCAAATTGCCTTATATTCTGCAACAAGCATCCCTTTTTCATCATTAATCACAGAATTATTCCCTGGCCAACCCTTTCGAAGATGAGCAAGCGCATCTTCGATTTTATCTTTGCTGCATCCCAAAGTGCGAGCAATACTTTTTATTTTATGTTTGTATTTCCAATTTCCATTGTCCACGAGTTCCTTAAGTATATTATAGTCTTCATGTTGTTTAAGTCTTGCTCGAATATCATTTTCATCAATACGGGATTCCGGCGGAATATCCAGGGCTGTAGCTACATCTGCCAGATGAATACGGACATCTGTAATATTCAGGGCAATAGGAGGTTTGTTTTCTAATTTAACTCTTTCTTGCAACCATGGCTGCTTACGCATATAAGTTGTTCGCTTTTCAAAAAACGTTTCTTTTCTAAGACCATCAATATTTATCTCGTGTTTACATTTGTCACATTTGAGTATTAGTTGACCACGCTCATTTCGTTTTAAATAAAGTTCATCCCTGAACTCGCATTTTTTTTGAGCAGGAAGTTCCCAGTGAGACATATATTTCCACGGCAAATCGTCGAGAAAACCTTCAGAAGAGACTAAAACCCATGTTACAAAATCGAGTTTGCCATTGCAGTTTTTGCCGTCACACCGCAGTTCCCCAACTGACGCAACTTTTTTTTCATTTTTTAACCAGGGCAGATGATGGAGACGACCACACTTCAGGCATACCATCCAGGAAGGGAAGCGCACAGCAGGAATTTTATTTCCGATGAGTTTATTATCTATATTTGTAAGTGTCGGCGGCTGTAAAAGGTCAACATTTTCAAATCCTTTAAATTCAAGCCATGTTTTCAGGTGTTGGCGAACAATAGGAATCGGTGTTCCCAATGGTTTTCCATTCCTGTCCTTCCATCGGGTAATATCACATGGCACAAAACATTCATCCCCTGCCCGGCAAATAGCGCCAATTGCACAGTATCTTACGATTTTGGTTTGTCCCACGGTGATTGGTTGATTATCCAATTTTATTCCATGTTCCCAATAGTGTTATTAACGGGGAGCCACGAATACAATCCCGCATTCTTCATCAACCTGGCGCATGGATTGTAAAGTCTCCCAACTGCTATCGTCACCTTGCTTAGCCTTTTTTTCATTGTGCCGTATCAGTAAAGATTTTTTTTCCTTTGATTTCCTTTGATACTGAAGACGTTCTTGACTGAGCCCGTCTCCACCGCTGAGTTCATTCCAGCTATGGAGCAGTTCATCAATATGCCAGGCTATCTTTTCGCCTTGCTCAGGTGAGGCTTTCTTGCATCGTTCGATTAAGCAATTCGCAGCATTTATGATTTTATCATCCTGAATATTAATTTCATTTGCCCTATTATTACCAAGAAGCCCCGCACCGTGGCGCATGACAATCACCAGGGCCGCATGCAAGGCTCTTTTACGAGCAGGAGAAGAGAATGGGGTTAAACTTGTTGGTTCAACAAATCGGTAAAATGATTCGTGATATGCGCGAAAATTTTCAAAATGGGACATATCCCTCGCATGGTTACGGTAATAATGAGCAACCACAATTCCCGGGACTTTACCACGTCCCACCCGGCTGCTTGCCTGAATATATTCACCCGTTGTAAATGGTTGACCATTTACAACCATTAAGCCTAAACGAGGTATATCCAGCCCCACAGAAACCATATTTGTGCATAAAAGAGCTGCGATGGCCTGGTTATTCTCATCTGAATAGTTTATTTCCAAATCATCCAGATATTTTCTAATCTCGTTGGCATTTCGATTGCTGGTTAACTCGGCAATACCATCTTCTTTGTATAATCGTCTCCAATTCAAAAATGAATTAATACACCGCTCTTTAAATTTATCATTAATAGATATTTTCAAGAAATCCTTACAAAAATTATAGAAACATTCAGATAGTTCATTGGTCTTACGCAATTCTTCATCCAATAAAAAATGGATGTAATATTCAAGATATTTTCTAACCTCACTGCCCAGCAAATTGTGTGTAATACCAAGACCTCTCAAACTTCCGTGATAGGCAACCAATGTCCACCATGCATCCTGAACACTTTCGTCTGTGTAATTCCATAGAGAAGGAGATAGAAGTAGAGCAGCCCCCAAGGGTGCAAAAGATTTATTACGTGGAAGATTCGGGGCATAATAACCAATATATAACCGTCCCGGTTTTTCTTTATCCACGCGGGCAAAAAAAGAATCACTCCAGTTGAGTCCGGGAGACGGGAATATTCTGACATGACGTGCGAAAAGTTTTTTTACCTGCTCTCCGGCATTACGGATTGTTGCAGTAGAAGCAATGTATTTTGGTGAGTGATCTTTTAATTTTAGCACTGTATCAAAACCGGCCTCATAAACACCGGTTATTGTGCCAAGCTCTCCGGCTATTAAGTGTAATTCATCTTGAATTATAAGATCCGGAGGACGAAAGGAGCTATTGCCCAAAAATATTGTTGTTTGCTCCTTCCATGCAAACATGGCAAATTTATCAACAGTAGCCAATAAAAGAGTGGGAGGATGTTTGTAGAGATATTCATCAACAACATTTATCGGAAGAGTTGGATTGTCGCTGCCTCCAAAATCACAATGTTGATTGGTGCAGCAAAAGCGAAAGTCGCCTCCATTACCGTGGAAACCTGATTTTGTAGAATCATTATCTATTTCCAGTCTTTTCCCGCACCATGGACACTCTCTAACAACCAATTTTTCCAAGCCGGCGCCATCGCTTTGTAGGGCATCATCTAATATTTTTTCTGAATCTTTGAATGTGTTGGGTGAGCTTCCGGCACCAACCCACAAACCAGCAGTTATAGGTTCATGTCCAAGTAATTCAGGATTTCTCCTGCGCGATAGCTCAAGCGCGCATATTAATATAGATGCCCGTTGGAATTGCTGTATTGTCAGAAGTCTTAAAGTATATCTCATTATCACAGCAGTTCCTGCCCCAGTCTCCGGGAAGAGCATTCGCCTGTAGCTGACGAGAAATGCGATAATTACCAGATATGCTTCTGTTTTTCCGCCACCGGTCTGGAACCACAACAGATCGACCAAATCCCGGTCAGGACTGTTTTCATCAATTAGTGATGGAAGGGTTTGCAGCAAAAAACCTAACTGAAAGGGTCGCCATGATGGGTCTTCCACGTTTCGAGTCTCCATGTATTTCTTCATGGCTTTATGGGCAAAGGAAAACGCTTTTGCAACAGCGGGATCTCCAAGGCATTTTATTCCAGCATTCATTCTGGTCGCACTTTCTTCAAGCCGTTTAAGCATGTTTTCAGCTACATCACCTTGCTCTTGTGACATGCTTTCTGCTTTTTTCCGAAGATTATCGATCCAGTTCCTATATGTTTCCGTAAATGAATACAAGCTTTGACGGATTTTTTCTGAATCCTGATCAGTCTTAGCCAGTCTGGTCAATCGAAGGATTTCGTCGTCTATTTCACTGACATCAGTTTTCATCAACGGCACTTCAAATGAAGGTATAAATGATGCTTTAATACATATGATTTTGCCATCTTTAGACTCCCAATCAGGAGAAACTCCATGTCCAATTGCGTATATGGTTTTGTCAGAATAAAGCAACTCAAATTCTTTATCTTCCTGTTCCATGCTATGGATTTCATTTCTGGGATATGGATTGATATCCCCAGCCTGTCTGTGGCACTCAAAAGACAATTGGAAAAGATGCGTTTTTTCCCACTCTTCATGTGTGATTTCTTTTGCAACAGCAGTATTGACTACAGAAATTGTGACGATATAACCATCGTAAAAAGAGTTGGAGTATGGACGCCATTTTACATGAAGTTTGGCTGATTCTGCCTTTTCTTTTTTATCATTTTCTTCTTCCAGTTCATTATCAAATAGTATGGGCACTGGAGGCTCATTTTCGAGTTGCTGATCATTTTCAGGCGGTTTCAGGGAGATGACATCTTCATGTTCCCTATTGATGGGCAAAGAACGGCGTTCCCATATTTTTTTACCATTCTGCCTTACCTTTTTATATCTGGCAGCCTTCAGAATAACATCAATTTCTATATCTCTACTTACAAAAAAGCTTAAACCTACAGCAGAAGGAGCACGATAACGGCAAGTTCTGGATGTTTTGCTCGCTTTATTTTGTGAAGTATCGCTGTCTTCTATGCCAAAAACAGACCTCTCGTTTTCTTCATCATCAGATCCTTCATCATGAGTTGATTCGTTATCCATATCTTCCAGATGACCATACAGCACACCACAAGAATAAAACTCAGAGGGCCTGATTGGCAATAATTCATCATCGGATTCTGAAAAAGGACCGATTAAACATCTTTTCAACCATTTTTTTACTTCTTTTCTTGCTTCTACCAACCTGTTTTTTTTCATAGCATATTCTTGAATTTTCGAAAAATAGCTCTTTGACAAACTAGAGTTTCTGTATTTTTTTTGCTGTACACTGCAAAAACTAACTACTTTTCTATATATTTCGTAAGTTCAAACTGATTTCAGAGCCCTAAATAGCCTATTAGGTATAACCTATTGAATTTATTGCTATATATAAAATATGACCATCGAAGTCGCAGTTTGAGTTCGTAATATATACATTTTTAACTCATTGTTTTTACTATAAATAAAATATTCTCTGAAAACAGTTTGAGCTTACTATATATTTCTATGGTTTAATCCAAAGATTAGTGGCGCAGCATACTGCGTTCGCTGAATTTGACTGTAGTTAGAGACCAAATATTCAATATGTACTGTGTCATACTATGATTAGCCTGCAAAAAGTCGGAGTCGATCTAAAGCTATAACATAAACATATTCGTAATATATAAGTTACGCATACGAAACTTATATATCTATTTCGGGGCGGTGGCTCAAAAAGGACTTTTTTCAG
>JAYEGO010000325.1:0-11691 GCA_034659155.1 Bacteroidota bacterium
GTTTACCACACGAAGTACAGGTTTGAAGCTAAAACTATTAATGTCTGCAGGTGTTTTATAATTTCCCTGCATAACAAATGATTCCTCAAGATTAAAATCAAGCAATAAGTCTGCAGAAAAGGCAGACCTTACTTTCAATGCAGGTTTTACAAACATTTTTATACCTGTCTGCTCCCCGCTCGGGATCTTTACATCAAATGTTCTTCCATCCACCAGTGTAAGGTCAGCTGAAGAAACATATAAACGAACAAGGTCATAATCACCAATAGGTAACTCTACGGTAAGAAGCTCCGCAGTAACACCATTTCTCAATTCCATCAAATCGAAATAAGCTGTGTCTTCAAAAATAGTTATAAAAGCAGAATCCTCATCAACATCCTGTTCGCGAATATCTACTTTAAAAATTTTTATTCCTGCAGATTCAATTAAATCAATGGGAAAGGGATCATCGGTAATTTTAATTGTCAGTTCACCGTAAGATTGAATAGGAATAAAATCAGCCCGCTCACAACCCAGGAAAGCAATGGTAATTATTAGTATTAAAACACTCAATACAGATAATAGCTTCTTCATGACTATAGTATTATATAAATATATAACTACTTTATACTTCTATATACCCTATATTCATGGAAAAGGTTGCATTATATATGATTTTTCTAAATACCTCTTCTAATTTTGGTAGTACAGAGCAGATTTATTTTCTTTGTTTGAGAATAATAAAACCATAACCTGAATCCTGGATATACAAATGATCAATAATAATAAAATAGTTGTTGTCCTTCCTGCCTATAATGCAGAATCAACCCTTGAGAAAACCTATAAGGAAATTCCCTTTGATGTGGTTGATGAAGTAATTCTGGTAGATGATCTCAGTGGCGACAAAACCCTTGAGCTAGCCCGAAAACTAGGAATCAAACATATAATTAGTCATGATGAAAATAAGGGATATGGTGGAAATCAGAAATCATGCTACAAAAGAGCCATGGAACTGGATGCTGATATTGTTGTAATGCTGCATCCCGACTATCAATATACACCCAAACTGATTCATTCAATGTGTTACCTGATTGCTAATGACGTTTACCAGGTAGTTATTGGCTCAAGGATTTTAGGGAAAGGAGCAAAAAAGGGAGGAATGCCATTATATAAATACATTTCCAACCGCTTTCTTACTCTTTTCCAAAATCTATTTATGAATCAAAAGCTTTCTGAATACCATAGTGGTTACCGGGCTTTCTCTTCTAAAGTTTTAAAGGAAATTCCATATCATTTCAATTCAGATGATTTTATTTTTGACAACCAGATGTTGGCTCAAATTTTTTATTCAGGAATTGAAGTTGCAGAAATAACTTGTCCCACAAGATATTTTGAGGAGGCCTCCTCAATTAATTTCAACAGAAGCATTAAATATGGGCTGGGGGTTCTTGGGGTATCAATTTCTTATTTTCTACAAAAAACAGGATTGTGGAGATTTAAGATATATGATAAGAGTTAAGGCAATTCAATGCGTTCATGTCATTATTCGGCTCTATTATGAAATATTCAGCAAATGAATTTTAAGGTTACATATGTCCCATAGGGACAAAATATTTATAGAATAGTTAGCAACAAATACAATCTAAGTCCCATAGGGACGAAATATTAATTAATCTATTGTTAATCTTTGAATTCCTTTAAAAGAAAAGACCCCCAGGCTATATAGCTTTGGAGGCCTTTTAGATAAATGGGTGAGTATAATAAAAAGTGTCTTTAATGCTTATTTTGATAATTCTTTAAGCTTGTTAAAATACATAGCAAAAGAACGATACAGAAAATGTGTCCACTTACCAAAAGGAACTATTACCAGTGCCCATTGTGCAAGAACAATTATATGAAATAAGTACATCCAAAAATTATTCTCCAGCAGGTTCGTGTCAACAAAAACACGAACAATAAAAGAAGTAAATCCTAATAAAAACAACCAGATAACAAAGAACCAATCAGAGGGCTGTGAGAATTTATTTACTTCTCTGTTCTTTTTGATCCTACTTGACACAAAATCGATTGTAACAACAAATATTATTACACTTTCAACATATCCAAGTATGATGATAAATATATTTTCAGTACCAAACCAATCAAGAACAATAGTAGTAAAAAGCAGGGCTAAATAACTAAATACAAGTATCAGGTGCTCAAACCACCGAAACATGTCATCATCTTCACAACTTAAAGATTGTTTTTGTGTAAACATATGAAGTAAAAATTCCCATATTGCTTTAAAATATGAAATAAAAGGCACTTTTACTTTAGGTCTTATGATTGTAAACCACCACATACGGATAATATTGGGAAGTAATATTAGGCTAAACACACAGCCAATGGATATTATCTCAAATAAATGACCATAGTGCATAAATGTTTCATGGCTGGAATCTTTTAACACAGCAAACGCAATTACGCCTACAATAATAAGAACAAAGGCAATTAGGGTCAATGGCAAAGACTTATACAGTAAGCCAGATAAGCCTGTCCAGTCATATTTTGCAGTAAGCCACCTTCTCAAGCCCATCATAAGTTCTCCAGGATTTGCCTCTCTCGGACAAGAGTCACTACATTCTCCACAGTAATAACAAAGCCAGGGTTTTAATGAAGATTCAATATCACTTTCCATTCCTAAAACACTGAATCGCACCATTTCTCTTGGGAAAGAATCGTCTTCGGTTGACAACGAACATACAGCCGTACAAGTACCACAATTATAACATGCCTCAAAATTTTCCGTCCCGTATTTTTTTAGTTCTGTTGAAAAATCAAGATTTACTGTTGCCATATTATTTTTTCTTTTTAGCAATTTTATAAGTAAAGTATTCATCCATGTCATCAATCTCTCCTGCTTCAATATCTCCGTATTTCCTACTCGTCATCAGGCTGTAGGTTACCATATCCAGGGGTTCATTTATTTCCTCCGCAATTTGGGGTATGGTTTTTTCTCCTTCTTTAAGGACATTAAGAATCAATTTCTTAAGTCGTGCACATTCCTTTCTATGCTCTTTAAGCTTTTCAGAAACAACTCTTTTTTCCTTAATAACATCTATTGTTTTCATGTATTTATAATTAATTTCTTAAAGGTAAGTGGCAAAACTTTAAAGACTTCAATCCATGGCCAGGGTATCAATAAAACTTTCTATTTCTACATCTGTAAAGCCAATAAGTTGAATAGAATTAGATTCACAAACAGGCAGACACATGCCACAACCCTTACAGTTAGCATTATTTACTTCAGCCACCATTTTACCATTCACATCCTTCTTAAGGATAGCATCATAAGGACAAATTTCCATACACTTATCGCACCATTCACAGCTTGTTTCATCGATTTCTGCCAGTTTTGGTTCTATTTCAATGTCTCCTTTGCTGATTAATGTATTTGCTTTTGCAGCTGCTGAAAGAGCAGAGTTTGTAGATTCGGGTATATTCTTGGGCCCCTGGCAGGCACCTGAAATAAGTATGCCATCAATAACAGTTTCTACCGGCCTGAGTTTGGGGTGTATTTCATTGAAAAACTTATCTCTTCCTATAGGAACCTTGAAAATATCAGCTATTGAATTATCTTTTCTGGGAACCATTCCTGTAACCAGGACTACCAGGTCAACCGAAAAACCAATTTCTCTACCGGCAGTAAGAATATCTTTGGCTTTAATCTTAATTTGCCCATTTTCAGCACTTATTTCCGGGGGGGTATCTTCATCAAATTGTAGATATACATCTCCTTTTTCAGAGGCTTCAGTATATAAAAGCTCCTGTTTTCCATAGGTGCGTATTCCCCTGTTTAAATGTATATTTTTAACACCCTGGTACTTTTCTTTTAAGAGTAGGGCAGTATAAATTGCCGAAGTACAGCAGTAACGTGAACAATACTTATTCGGGCCTTCAGATTGCCGGCTTCCAACACAGTAGATATAGGCAATATTCTTTATTTTCCTATCCTTAAGAACAAGTTCTCCCGGGCTAAGTTCTATTAGTCTTTTCATCTGCTGAAGCGTAATGATATGGTCATTTTCAGCATAGCCAAACTCCCCCTTACTGGGTTCATATGGGTCAAAACCTGTTGATACCAGGACTGCTCCAGCGTTTATTTCAATAGTTTCTGTTTTCATGCTGAAATCTACATCGCTACATTTCTCCTCACAAATTCCACATTTTGTGCAATGATCTGCATCAATGGCAGGAATTTCAGGAAATTCACTGGGGTAATTCCGGTAAATTGCCTTACGTTTTGTAAGATTGAAATTGAAATCATCGTCAACTTCTACAGGACAGGCCTGAATTACCTCTTCTAACTTATCAAGGTCGACTTTAGAACCAGGTTTAATATACCTTGGTTTTATTTCAACCTTAATATTAAAATCACCAACACTACCGGATTTTGAAACAATTTGAGCTCCTGTAAATAACTTAATATTTTCATAAGTCATTATCTTATTATAAATATTGCTGATGATTTCTCTTCCTGTTTCTCCGGTTGTAAAAAGATTATCCCATTGTGATACACGCCCGCCAACAAAATGCTCTTTTTCAATAATATATACATAAGATCCCATATCAGCCAGGTCAAGCGCAGCTCTCATTCCTGCAACACCTGCTCCCACAACTACTACAGTGTTGACTGAAGGTATTTGTATTGGTTTCAGAGCCTTTGAGTGTTTTACCGTTGCAATGGAAGCATAAACCAGTTTAAGCGCCTTCATGGTAGCTTGTTGCGGCTTGTCAGAATGTGCCCATGACACCTGTTCCCTTATATTTACCTGTATGTAATTAAATGGGTTTAAGCCAGCCCTGAGGGCTACATTTCTAAAAGTTTCTAAATGCAATTTTGGAGAACATGAAGCTACTACCAATGCATCGAGTTTCTTTGATTTAATATCTTCAATTATTTCTTTTTGTGTAGAATCTGCACAGGCAAACATGGTTGTTTTAGCCAAAATCACACCATCTACCTTTTCCGCATACTCCCGCACATGCTCTACATCCACATAATCTGAAATATTTGACCCACAATGACAGATATAAACACCTATTCTATTTTTCATTGATTGTATTTTTGTTTCTAATTGATCAGAACAAATTATTCAGCCCTATTAGTTCTTAACAGCCCTTAAATAACTGGCAGTTTCCGCCGAGGCTGCTCCGGCTGATAATATTGAATCGGGTATATCCATAGGACCTGCTGCGGTTCCTGCAACAAATACACCTTCAATACTGGTTTTCGGAGGACAACACAATTCTTGTGTTTGCTTCACATAATTGAATGGATCAGACTCCAAAACAGCCTTATTGTTAAACATACTCTGGTAATCAGTATTGGCAAGTATTCCTACTGAAAGAACCACAAGATCATGCTCTGCTTCTTTAACAATGCCACTTTCAATATCCTCATAACGGACAATCAAATTCCCGTCATCTTTCTCTGTGATCCTGCCAACCTTCCCCTTAATAAATTCCACCCCCATGTCACCGGTTTGTTGATAAAACTCATTAAAACCTTTACCAAATGCCCGAATATTGATATAATAAATTGTAACATCGGCCATGGGTAAAGCCCCCATTAACAATTGAGCCTGTTTTGTAGAATACATACAACATACCTGGGAACAGATAGGATTACCAATTGTTTTATCCCTTGATCCGACACATAATACATAAGCAATATTGTCGGGCATTTTACCATCTTTAGGACGCAACACTGTATTAAAAGGCCTTGTGGGTACTAATTGGCGTTCCATTTGCATTGCTGTAACCACATTTTTGAACTCGCCTCCGCCAAACCTTTGAATTTGACTGGCATCAAAAAGATTATACCCTGTAGCAACTACGACCGATTTAACAGTAATGGTTGAAACCTCCTTCTCCTGGGTGAAATCAATACAATCGGCAGGACAGACTTTTTCACACAATCCACACAAGATACAGTTCTCTATATCTATAGCCGCTATCCTGGGACTGGCAATACTAAATGGTATAAAAACTGCTTTTCTCCCAACCATATCGAATTGGTATTCATCACGAACCACCACCGGACAATTGTCTTCACATAATGAACAACCGGTACAATCAGTTGTTACATAACGAGGATGCTGAACCAGTTCGGCACTGAATTCTGTTCCTGAAATACGTTCAATATTCTTAACCTCGGAATGAGTAAATATGGTGATATTCTCGTGCCTGGCTGTTTCTGATACTTTAGGTGTAGTTATACAGGCAGCACAATCCAGTGTTGGAAAAACTTTACTTAAATGGATCATCTTTCCACCAATTGAATAATCCTTTTCAACCATAATGATCTTATATCCCAGGTTGGCCAGGTTAATCGCAACCTCTTCACCTGCAATTCCCCCGCCTATGACCATTACATCATAATTCATGTTTTGCATAGTAGCTTTTATCAATTTGAGAAATAATTTACAAAAGTGTTCATGTGCTTTACAAAAGGTTCAGCACAAACAGAACAGATTGCAGCCATTTTTAGCTTCGCTGCATCCATACCCTTTTCTTTCATTATGGCATGTGTTTGAGCTACAATTTCAGAAGTATTTTCAGTGCATTTCTCGCTGAATGGACAATCAGTACCATCTGCAGCAATAAACACCCCATCGAATCCTTTTTCAAAAGCATGCATAATCCAGCGTGGTTTAATTGCACTTGAACAAGGTACAATCATTGTATAAACCACCGGAGGATAATGCATCTTTAACAATCCGGCCAGGTCAATGGCCGGATCTGAAATTTTCTCGGTTGAAAATACCAGGATCTTTACTCCACTGTTATTTCCTTTATCCATTTTTTAACCTTTTTTCATGAAAATTCTAAAAAAACCTGAATCCTCAACAGTGCCGAGGTATTCATGACCCTTTTTTGTTGCCCACTTTGGAATATCCCTTCTGGTACCTTCATCGGCAGACAATATTTCCATAACTTGACCTGAACTAATTTCACCAATGGCTTTCTTTGCTGCCAATAGTGGTCCCGGACACGCTGTTCCTCTTGCATCAACTACCTTGTCGGCTGTAGTGTTCTGTAATTCTTCTGTTGTCATGATTTAATGTTTTTAGTGATAAGTAATTTTTGATTGCTTGTTTAAATTTAAATTCCCTGATAAAACTATTCTTAAATGAGCATATGAACATCCGCATTTTGTGCAGAATCAACATATTCACCTATTCCACAAATATCATCTGCCAGGTCAATGAAATCTGAAACTTTCTCGCCGCCCCAAATTTTCCCGGCTGTTCCGCATATATAAAATTTTACATTACCAAGCTCCTTGGCTGTAGTAAAAAAATCAACCCAGGTTGGCACATTCATCGACTTGAGTGAGGTTTTGAGTTCCCTGTTTAGCTCGGGATACTCAGATGAAGTATCAATTTTAGCTCCATTTTCTTTCTTAAAAGCATAAGCACCATATAATAGAACATATATCTCAACATCCATGTCTTCAGCTACGGCTCCGCTCAAAATTATGCCTGCTACAACCAGCTTGTCAAAACTGCCTGTACAAAGGGCAATTGTCATTTTCTTATTTTCTTCCATGATGATTTTTGAATTAAATTTTGGTTTCAGATTTCAAAGAAAGATCAGTGTGATATGAAACAGAAATTTTTTACTGTGAAATAAATCACAGTACATTGTGACGAATATCACAGCATAGCGTATCTTACTCACATTCCATATTTTATAAGCCGCAATAAGAAATAGTAGAGCTTATGCTTAACAACATATGGCAGGAATCCCTGAAATTTTTATGGTATAAAAAAGACTATTTCTCATATAAAAATTCCTGATTCATGGTCTAAATGAGGCTTTTATAAATCCAACTCTCTCAATCGTGAAACTGGTATGAATATTTTATCTATTTTTGGAGAAAATTTTGCACACTGAATCATTCTGTACTATTCAACTTTCACATTTGAGTTTTATTCTACCCGATGTTTCAAAAAAAACAATTTCCATTATGAAAAACTTGTTCTTCTTTGTTATCATTAGTTTCATTTTGGCATCATGTTCCACAATGAAAATCAGGCATGAATATGATAAAAATATTGATTTCACTACCTATAAAAGTTTTAGTATATATCCATATGACCAGCAAAATTCTTTTATGTACAATAGTTCAGATAAGGAGGTACTTGAATATTATCTTGCCCGGGAATTAAAGGACAGGAACTATAAACAGCTAACTGACAATGGCGACTTAGTTGCAGATATTTATGTTGTAATAGGCCACAAAGCAGGTTCAAGTTACAGAAATCATTACAGTACCGGATACTGGAGTGGCTATAGCAATCCTTATGGCTACAGAACTGAAAACTTAATTGGTGGTACTTTGATAATCAGCCTGTATGACCGAAAAACAAAAACCCTTGTCTGGCAGGGAACCGGAACAGGAACCTTGAATGAGAACCCCCTGGAAGCTGAAAGGAATATTCCAAAAAGGATAGCTCAGATTTTCCACAAATTTCCAGTCAAAAAAAACAAATAATAATTTGCTGAAGCAATACGGTTTGTTTGCATAATCAAATAGTGGATTATAATTTTGAATCCTGCGAGCGTATTGGCTTCGCCGAACTCGTAAAAACCAGGTTCCCCGCTGTTTACGGCCAGGAACTTAAATTATTGAGAGCTTAACTATGTTCTATCATATTATCACATTGGGATGTCAGATGAACAAGTCTGACAGCGAACGGGTCAGAACTGTTTTGAATGAAATGGGATTCCGTTGGACTGATCATGAAAACGAAGCCCAACTTGTTGGGATACTAGCCTGTTCGGTCCGGCAAAAGGCTATTGATAAAGTTTACTCAAGAATAAGTCACTGGAACAGGATGAAAAACAAGAAAAACCTCATCACCTTTGTTTCAGGATGTATTCTGCCTGCCGATAAAATAAAATTTCTGAAGCTTTTCGATCTTGTTTTCACAATGGATGAATTGCCTGGCCTTCCTGACCTTATCAGGCAATATGGTATTGTAACACCCTATTCTGTAGGCCATCTAAATAATCTCACTCCCATTCCGGATAAAGCTGACAACCAAAAAATTGCAGAATTTCCAAATCTACTTAAGTTGCTCCAAACTAAAGATAGTTTGAAAATTGATGTTATTCAAACAATTAATGAAGATGAAACATCCATGGATGATCGCAGCATTATGGATGGCTTCTGGCATATTAAACCAAACTACTCCTCCCCTTTTGAAGCTTTTGTACCTATTCAGAATGGCTGTGATAAATTTTGTACATTTTGTGCCGTACCTTACACCAGAGGAAGAGAAGTTTCACGCCCCTATGAAGAAATACTGCAGGAAATATCCAGTCTCATTGAAGGGGGTTGTAAGTCAATAACATTACTTGGACAAAATGTAAACTCCTATGGGCTGGATAAAAAAAATGAGGGAGTTCCATTTCCTGAACTGTTAAGAATGATTGGTAAATTGGGGAATAATTCGGAGAATAAATTTTGGGTTTATTTTACATCCCCCCATCCCAGAGACATGACTAATGAAGTAATTGATGTAATTGCAGAATATGAATGCCTTGCAAAACAAATTCATCTCCCTTTACAGTCAGGAGATGATAAGGTTCTTGCAAGAATGAACAGGAAGCATTCTCTACAAAAATATCGTGAAATTGTAGAATACATAAGGTATACAATCCCGGGAGCTACCCTGTTCACCGATATCATCGTTGGGTTTACCGGAGAAACAGATCAACAATTTGAACAATCCCGCCTGTGTTTCCCTGAGTTTCAATACAATATGGCATATATTGCAATTTATTCCCCCCGACCAGGAGCTGTAAGTTCGCGTTGGACAGATGACATCCCCCACCAGGTAAAAAAAGAGAGACTTCATATCCTTACCAAAGATTTAGAAAAGAGTTCACATGCACATACAAAAAAAATGATTGGACAAACCTTCCAGGTTCTGGTAACCGGGCTGGACAGAAAGAAACTATATCTTTCAGGATACACAGAAGGAAAAATCAATGTGAGGTTTCAGCCAATTGATACTTCCCTGATAGGGCAGTTTGTAAATTTAAAAATAGTATCGGCAACTGAATTCTCTGTGCAGGGTGAATTAGTGGAAGTTGCAGATCTCAAGATGAACTAAGATGCAGGGAAAAAAGGTGGCTTTTAAGACTCTTGGTTGCAGGCTGAATCAGTTTGAAACTGATGCCCTTGCTTCAGAATTTGACCGCCAGGGCTTCAAAATAGTTGAATTCAATGAGAAAGCTGATGTTTATGTAATAAATACCTGCACGGTTACCAACCAGAGTGATCATAAATCAAGAAATATCATCCGCCAGGCAGAAAGAAAAAAGGAAGACTCTATTCTTGTAGTTACAGGTTGTATGGCTGACCACTTCAAAGAAAGCCTGGAAAATGAACAAGGAATCAATTACCTGATACAGAATGATCAAAAAAGTTCCCTGGTAAGCCTGGTTGAGGCACATTACAAGGGAGAAATAATATCACCCTCCTCCTTTGAAAAAGACAAATTTGGTTTTGGAATTGCAGATAAGGGATTTCACACCAGGGCAATGATAAAGATCCAGGATGGATGTGATAATTATTGCAGCTTTTGTATTGTACCAAGAGTTAGAGGAAGAGCTATAAGCAGGCCTTTTCAAGACATTAAGGATAATATCAGGAAAGTACTGGATGCTGGTTTTAAGGAGATTGTACTTACTGGAGTTAATATTGGCAGGTACGAGCATGAGGGCATGAATTTTGAAAAGCTACTTGAAAAACTCCTTAAAATTCCCGGGGATTTCAGGGTGCGAATTTCATCCATGGAACCAGACGGATTTGGGGATAGGTTTTTTGAACTCTTTGCTCATCCAAAACTCACTCCCCACCTTCACCTCTGTCTTCAGTCAGGTTCAGAAAACATTCTGCTTAAAATGAGGAGGATGTACACTGTTAAAACCTTCATGGGAATGACAGAAAGATTAAAAACATTATATCCTGATTTTAATCTAAGTACAGATATCATAGTCGGGTTTCCAGGTGAGACTGAAAAGGATTTTGAAGAAAGTTGTAATGTGAGCAAGGAAATTGGATTTAGCCATATACATACTTTTAAGTATTCTGTAAGAAATGGAACCCGGGCTGCCAGGATGCAAGATCAGATTCCGGAAAAATTGAAATCAGAACGTAGTGAAATAATAAGGCAGATATCCTCTGAAAACAGGATTTCATATTTTACAAAAATGCTCGGTAAGGAACAGTTGATGCTAACCGAGAGATCGAAGAAGGGAAGCACAAAAGGCTATGGTCAGAATTACATTCCCATTGTTCTGGATCATAAACATTCCAGGAATGAATTTGTTCAAACCCGCCTGGTGGAAATTACAGATGACAAAGAACCGGTTATTAAAGGCCGGGTCATTTAAAAGTAACTCGTCAGACCACTTATGGTTACGCCCAGTATATGGACTTATGATTCAATGAACTAAAATTAGTGGCCTGACGAGTATCCAATTTCTCCCATGCGCCTATGCAAAACCGGATCTGTTTACTACGTAGTATACTACGTAGTTCTTTGCAGGCCAGGTCCCCAACAAGCTTATATTAACCCGGAAAATGCACACATTTTCTTTAAAACGCTTGGTAAAACCCAGGCAGTAACTCAATGACTTTTCTTTATTAAA
>JAYEGO010000326.1:0-2968 GCA_034659155.1 Bacteroidota bacterium
TTAATTTTTTCGGCGATTATAATTGGCGGCACAACATATCTGGTTCCCCTATTTTATTCTGGCCTGTCGGAATTTTTTTCTTAATTGGTTTTATACTATGCATCAAAAACGCATTAAAGCATTTAATACAAACAATACAGAAAAAAATTGCGTCTCAAGTTCCAAGTTCCAAGTTCCAAGTTCCAAGTTTCATGATTCTCTGGTTTTTTGTAATGCTTTTGCCAGGATTTTTAAGTTCAGAAGGAACTCCGCATTGCTTGCGATGTATTGGCGCTATTCCTGTGGTATTTATTTTTGCTGGAATCGGCGCGGAATTTCTATATTCGCGACTGAAAAAATTCTTGCCAAATCAAAACATTGACGTTTGGCGTCATTCTGACCGAGCACCATTCGCAAATGGTGCTCGGGAAGAATCTCGTCAACGCAGGAATTCCACGGGATTCTTCGCTCCGCTCAGAATGACAGCGAACGCAAAAATTCTAAAATTATTCATAATTTTTGCGGGCACGCTTTTAATGATTTCATTCACATACGCGCAGTATCACAGATATTTTATTTTATGGGGACAAAATACAGAAACACAGCGCGCTTTTTCCTGTAACTGCGTTGCAATAGGAAATTACCTCAATACCCTGCCTGATAACGCAGAAAAATATGTTATAATAAACGAATCTGGACCGCATATTCCTTTGCCGATAGAAACAATTAAATTTATCCGAGCAACTAAGGGCGAGACCCGCCTTGGTCCAGCCCCTTGCGAGGGACCGGACTACGGCGTGGCGAACCAAAACACAAATTATATTTTTCTAGAACAAATCAAAGACATTGAGATTACAGACAAACAAGCATACATTATTTTGATGGATAAAAATCAAAATTTATTAAATGAAATTCAAACAATTTTCCCAGAGGGTAAAATAATTAAAACAAGTGAAGTGTGGGGATATGATTTATAACTATGTCTAATCGTATAACATATACAATAGTCGGCATATTGCTCGCAGTAATGTTTTTTACGGCTGTTTTCAGTATGAAAAATGACGCGCTTACTTTTGACGAACTTTCACATATCCCTGCTGGATATTCTTATGTTTCTCAGCAGGACTATCGCTTAAACCCAGAACACCCCCCATTAATCAAAACCCTGTCTGCGCTTCCGCTTCTTTCTTTGGACCTTAATTTCCCTGAAAACCACCCTACATGGATTCAAGAACAAGGTCCAATATGGTGGCTTCAATTTGACTTCGGCACTCAATTTTTGTTTAACTCAGACAACCCAGCTGACAAAATTATATTTTTAGCCCGTCTCCCAATGATTTTGCTTTTAATGCTCTTGGGGCTGTTTATATTCTTTTGGACAAGGCAGTTAGCAGGCAATAAATTCGCGCTAATGACTCTTACATTATTTTCATTCTCTCCGACTTTTCTCGCGCACGGAAGATTTGTTACCACTGATGTCGCCGCCACATTAGGCGTTGTTATGGCAACATATTTTTGGTTAAAATTCCTGAAAAATCCGAGTAAAAAAAATATTATTTTAGCTGGAATAATTTTTGGAATAGTAATGCTATTCAAGTTTTCTTTAATTCTCTTGATTCCGTTTTTCGGAATTATCACAACAATTTATCCTTTGTTAAAACACCATGGAAAATTTTCTAACAAGATTAAACAAACGTTGAAATATGTTGTAATGGCGTTCCTTGTGGGGATAATTGCTGTTGTATTTGTAATATTGCCCGCATATTATCTCCACACTGTGAATTATCCGCCCGAAAAACAACTTTCCGACACCTTATTTCATTTAGGTCCAGACATAAAACCATCAGAACAAATTTGTATCTATTTATCGGACAAACCAGTTGTAAGGGCATTAGGACATTATATGATGGGTATATTAATGGCAGGTCAAAGAACAGTTGGAGGGAACACTGTCTACTTTATGGAAATGGTTTCTGCAAGTGGTTGGTGGTTTTACTTCCCTGTAATCTTTGCGCTAAAAATACCATTAGCTTTGCTTGCGCTTATTATTATCGCGCTTTTGCCCTGCATCTGGACTTTTAAGTTGCGATTCTGGGTAAAACCTGTTCGGCGGATAAAACAATGGATACTAAAACATTTTACGGAATTTTCTATGTTGACATTTATGGGAATTTACTTGTCTTTTTCAATGTATGGAAATCTTAATATAGGAATCCGCCATATTCTGCCGATTTTCCCATTTATGTACATATTAATTTGCTTAGGGATAAAAAACCTATATCAAAAGGCGAGGGAAAAACATTTAGAAAAATTTGTTTTAGCAGCTGTATTGATTTTGTCGGTTTGGTATATTGGTTCTTCTGTAAAAACATTTCCTTATTATCTTTCCTATTATAATGAACTTGCTGGAGGAACTCATGAGGGATACAAACATGCTGTTGATTCAAATTATGACTGGGGGCAGGATTTGAAACGGTTGGTAAAATACACGGAAAAAAATAATATTGATAATTTCTATATTGATTATTTCGGGGGTTCTAATCTTGATTATTATTTCGGGGACAGATATATTAAATGGGAAAGCAGAACTCCGAGCAGAGAATTTCCAAAAGGAAATTATTTAGCTGTGTCTGCAAATCATTTACAAGGAGGCAGAGGATTTGCCTGCCCGGATTTTGACCAGCCAACTAATTACTACAGATGGCTTGACCAGTACGAACCAATAGCGCGCATCGGCACTTCAATCTTTCTATATTACATTGACTAAAACTTATAACTTGGAACTTGGAACTTGGAACTTTGGAACTTGAAACTTGGAACTTGGAACTTGGAACTTGAAATCGGGCGAAAATTCTTTTCGCCCGATTTTTTATTGACTTTTTTTCATAATAATATATGCTTATTGAGGAGGCTAAAAATGGGAAAAAAAGTGAAATGTCTGATATGCGGAACTAAAATTCCGATTGAAAAAGATAAAAACGGCTTAATT
>JAYEGO010000327.1:0-2961 GCA_034659155.1 Bacteroidota bacterium
GACAAGACAATTCTTTTCCACCTTCATACTTTCCTGTATCTTGCCCGAATACTTGCAATTGAAAACAGGATAAACATTATACCCAGAAAGCATAGAAAAATAAAAGCTACTATATCACTTGCAGTGATTCCTTCAGGTGAATCTGCAGAGATAATAATTCCTGCAACTATTGCCAGTAAGATTAAAAAGCCGATGATCATACTTAAAATATCATAAAAAGTAAAGATAATTTGAGTTGTTTTATAGATAGGCGATTTCCTGAATTCATTAAATTTCCTCCTTGCTTCCTGAGCTGCTCTTGCCCTTGCCTTCATTCTTTCCCTTCTGAGCCATTGTTTGTAGATCTCTTCAGTATGAGCTGTTTGTGATTTGTTCTGGCTGCTTCTTATTTCTTTTAATTTAAGATCGGTAAGAAATTCATATGCCTCATTTACAAGGATGAATTTTTCGTGGGCATCAGGATCTTTACTGATGTCAGGATGGAATTTTTTCGCCAGTCTCCTGTAGGCAAGTTTTATTTCCTTAATGCCTGCAGTTCTTGAAACACCCAGGATTTCGTGATAAATTAATGACATTGTATTTTCCAGCTAGATTCTAAAAGTAATTTTTTTCTGCGAATAATCTCCTCTTGGAGCATTGCTTGAAGATATTTATTATTAGTTTTATTTTTATTCTTTATTTGTCATCTTTTGTAGGGCCTGGTGAGTTTGCAAATCTCATGCCTGGCAGAGGAGGTGAGTAAGAGAAGGCAAAACAAGTTGTTGAATTCATTTTAAAATACCAACTTGATGGCGTAGTCCTTAATTGGGAATATACACAGGATCATAATGGAACTTTACTGAATGCCATTACTCAAGGATTCGAATAGTAATTAATCAGATATAATTATGAAAAAACGTGAGTTTGTAAAATCAGTTGCCCTTGGATCAATAGCTATTACGGGAGGTATTCCCTTGCTGCAATCATGTATATCTAACGTGGAGCTTGCAAAATCTCAAAATTGGGCATGGATGAGTTGGAGGGCTCAGTATACTGAAGGTGATTGGGTCAATAAATTCACTGAACTTGCCTCCCTTGGTTTTCATGGCATTCATCTGCAACAGAATGATAAAGAAAAAATAAAGAAAATTGCCCCATTAGCAAAAAAGGCAGGCCTTGAAATTCATGTCTGGATAATTGTTCTTTCGCAGACGAATAAAGAAATTCGCAAAAAGCATCCTGATTGGTTTACAATAAGCAGAGATGGGAAATCCTCATTGGAAGCCCCGCCATATGTTGACTATTATACATGGTTATGCCCTACAAAGGAGCCCGTTGTAAACTTTATTTGCTCATGGGCTGCAGAAATGGCAGAAATCCCTGATTTGGATGGAGTACATCTTGATTATATAAGGCATTGTGATGTAATATTGCCGGTGGCACTATGGGAAAAATATAATATTATTCAGGACAAAGAGTATGCTCAATACGACTTTTGTTATTGTGATGATTGCAGGAATAAATTCAAGCAGCAATCAGGTGTTGATCCCCTGGAACTGGATGATCCTTCTTCAAATGAGGAGTGGCTGCAATTCAGATATGACAGTGTAACCAATCTGGTTAATAAAATTGCCATTGAGGTTCATAGCAGGAATAAAAAACTTACTGCTGCAGTTTTTCCTACTCCCGATATTGCCAGACAGCTCGTCAGACAGGAATGGCTTAAGTGGGATCTGGATGGAATATTTCCAATGATATATCATAGTTTCTATAATGAGGATGTTGAATGGATTGGGGAAGCTACTTCAGAAGGAGTAAAAGCACTTGGAGGGAAATTCCCTTTGTATAGTGGATTATTTGTTCCGGAACTGACTCCTTCTGAATTGAAAAATGCAGTGAGAATTTCAATGGAAAATGGTGCCAAAGGCATTACAATTTTTGAAGAGAAGTCAATGAAAAGAAAACACAGGCATGTTGTGAGAAGATTGTTCTCTTGATTAACAAATTCAGACTCAGTAAATTATGAAAAAAGATTTTAGTGTGTTTCCTATTATGCTGATAATTATGATATTGGGATGTTCCCGGCAAGATCAAAACCAGTCAGATATTCAGCAAGAAATAATTTCTGAACCAGAATTGATGTTTTCTCCGGAAAATTATATTTGTTATAAGACCGGGGTTCCAATACTTATTGATGGTGATCTGAATGAAGCAGCCTGGGATAAAGTTGGATGGACCGCAGAGTTCAAAGATATTGAAGGAAACTCAAAACCTGCTCCCAGGTACAAAACACGCGCTAAAATGCTTTGGGATAATACATATTTATATATCTCCGCTGAGCTTGAAGAACCAGAAATCTGGGCCACACTCCGCCAGAGAGATACTCTAATTTATTATGACAATGATTTTGAGGTGTTTATAGACCCGGATGGAGATACGCATAACTATTATGAATTCGAGGTGAATGCCTTTGGAACAGAATGGGACCTCTTACTTGCAAAGCCATATCGCGATGGCGGACCTGCCATAAGTGCCTGGGATATAAATGGGATCAAGCTTGGAGTAAAAATATATGGAACAATTAATGATCCGGCTAATAAAGACGAGAAATGGACTCTCGAGATTGCAATGCCCTGGGATATCCTTAAAGAATGTGCTCCCGGAAAAAGGAAGCCAGTTGCTGGTGAACAATGGAGGATGAATTTTTCAAGAGTAGAATGGGATGTTGAAATTGTAGATGGGAAATATGTTAAGAAGAAGGATACTGAAACCGGTAGAAACCTGCCTGAAAATAATTGGGTTTGGTCACCACAGGGCCTGATCAATATGCATTTCCCTGAATTTTGGGCTTATGTACAGTTTTCAGGTATAGTGGCAGGAACCGGATTGGAGGAGTTCAGGGTCAATCCTGATGAAGAGGTGAAATGGAAACTCAGGTTACTTTATTATAAACAAAAAAAGTACTATACTTCTAATGGATTG
>JAYEGO010000328.1:0-35038 GCA_034659155.1 Bacteroidota bacterium
AGGGGGAATTTTTCTATTCCTTGGAGGCCTGGGAATTGTAAGAATGCCGGATGCCTATAATCGTTTGCAGGCAGGTACAAAAGCTACTACCCTTGGAGGTATGAGCCTGATACTCGGAGTTGGCCTGATGGAAACTTCCTGGCTGATAAAAGCTATGGTGATTATTATATTTATTGCTTTTTCCAACCCAATTAGCTCGCATGCTCTTGCCAGGGCAAATTATAAGCGCAAGAACTTTCCTTACCTGAAAAATGAAAAAGGAGTGGATGCTTATCAGGAGGCTTATTTAAATGAAAACAAGGAGGAACAATCATGATTATATACTTGATATTTCTATTTATACTGTTGGCCCTGATGGTTGGAGCTGCAGTTTATTCTATTCTACAAAAAGATCTTCTTTATGCAGTGATAGGAACCGGGGTTATTAGCCTTGTGCTTTCGGTTTTATTTTTCATACTTCAGGCACCAGATGTAGCACTTACTGAAGCAGCCATTGGGGTAGCTCTTACAACCATTATCTTCATTATAACCATAAGAAATACGGTTAGATATGAAGATGAACGTGACCGGAAGGAAAATAAATAATTAAAAATCAGATAAGGTGAAAAAAGTACTGGTTCTATTGCTTTTAGTTGTTTTTGGGGTTTATCTGGCAGATGTGTTGTTCAGCCTGGAATTTGGCAAACAGTTTTTTACAGATGGGGTAAAGGATTTTTATCTTACAAAAGGCCCTATGGATTTGAAAGTTTCCAACACTATTACAGCTATCATTGTAAACTTCAGAGGTTTTGACACCCTGGGTGAGGTTACTGTTTTGTTTCTAGCTACCACCGCAATGGGGGGTATCTTATATAAGAAAAGACATAAAGTAGGGGCGCGCACGGTTTTATTTCCTTCCAGCCAAATTGTAATGGCAGGTTCAAAAATTTTGTTTCCGGCCATCATACTTTTAGGAATATATGTATTTGTGCACGGCCATCTTACTCCCGGGGGTGGATTTCAGGGGGGAACTATAGTTGCCACAGGATTTTTATTGATGCTATTGGCATACCAGGATTATACTGTAAGTCACAAAGTTTTGACCATAGTAGAATCATTTGCCGGAATCACTTTTGTGGTAATTGGTTTAATGGGGCTGATAAAAGGAAGCACTTTTCTTGAAAATTTCATGCCGGTGGGAAGCTTGAATAATTTATTCAGCGGAGGCCTTATTCCTATTATTTATATTGTTGTTGGACTTAAAGTAGGTGCAGAGCTATCCGGCTTGATATATACTGCCTTGCACGAAAAAGATTAAGGATATGGATCAAATAAATTTTGATATTAGCATTGTAGAGTATGGCTTTTTTATCTCAGCTGTCCTGGTAATACTAATTGGACTGTATGGAGCGTTGGTAAAAAAATCCCTGATTAAAATTGTTATCGGACTCTCTATCCTTGAATCCGGGGTTAATCTTCTGTTAATAACAATTGGTTATATCCAGGGAGGTACTGCTCCTGTTTTTTCGCCACAACTACTTAAGGATATGCCCTTAACATTTGAAAATATTAGAAACCTTGGAAATGAAATGGTAGATCCTGTTCCTCAAGCCCTGGTATTGACAGCCATTGTAATTGGCTTTGGAGTAACAGCTGTTGCTCTTGCCCTGGTAATCAGGTTATACAGGCATCATCATACACTTGTTATTGACGAAATAAAGAATTTAAAATGGTAGGAAGCCCTATTCTTTTTGTGGCCGTTCCCCTGTTGGCGGCATTTCTGATTCCCCTGCTCGGTTTTATCTGGAAAGAGCTGGTGCGAATAGTTCCCGGAATCGTGCTTTTGTATTTATTGATATTATCTGTTAGCCTTTACATCCAGGTACTTCAGGATGGGACTATTGTTGAACAAATTGGTGGCTGGGCTCCTCCCTGGGGAATAAACCTGGTTTTTAGTCCTTTTACAGGCTTGCTGACTACTTTAATGTTATTCCTTGCCTTTATCATCTGGATGTATAGCTACCGTTTTAAGAATGTTGATTTTGAGCCATCAAAAAAATATTTTATTCTCCTGTTAATGCTGGTTACCGGTTCCATAGGAATTGTGCTTACCGGAGACATTTTTAACCAGTTTGTGTTTATAGAAATTATGAGCATTTCGGGATATGCCCTTACGGCTTTTTATACAGGTCGTGACAGTGCAGAAGCATCTTTTAAATACTTAATAATGGGTTCATTATCAGGTATGTTCTTACTCCTGGCCATTATTCTAATATACTCTCAACTTGGAACTTTAAATATGGCTGAAATTGCTTCTAAAGCACATTTAATGAAGCCGGAATTCAGAGTTCTTGCTTTAGTATTTTTTATCGTGGGCATGGGAATTGAAGCTGAAATATTTCCACTCAATGGCTGGGCTCCTGATGCGTATTCACAAGCTCCCGGACCAATTGGAGCCGCTTTTTCTGGGATTGTAGTCAAAGCTGGAATTTATTCCATTATCAGGGTAACTTTTACTCTTTTCGATGTTGAAGGTTCCATGCAATTCCTTGTACTGATGGGAATGATTACCCTGGTGGTAGCAGAAATAGCTGCCATAAAGCAGGATAAAATAAAAAGAATGCTTGCTTATTCCAGCATTGGCCAGATGGGGCTGGTTCTTGTAGCCTTCGGCATTGGTACTGAAGAAGGTGTTTTTGCCGCTTTATTTTTAATGGTAAATCATGCCCTCATTAAGCCTCTTCTGTTTCTTTCCGGTAGTTACCTTGTATTTAACTCTACGGAAAAAAACATACGTGAGCTTAGTGGCCTGGGGAAATATTTGCCGCTTACATCTTTCTTGTTTGCCCTGGGAGCTATTGCCATTGTGGGGATGCCGCCATTGTCGGGTTTTTGGGCTAAATGGTCTATGCTTACAGCTGCAGCAAATTCAAATATGATCCTGGTCATTGGACTTGTATTGATGGTTAGTATCGTAGAAATTGTTTATTACTTCAGGGTGGTTAACCGCATCTATTTCTTCAAGAAGGAAGAAGATGTTGAACCAAAAAAACCCACTTTAAATGCAATGGCATCCATGATTGTACTGGGGATTCTTATTGTTGCCATTGGGTTTTATCCTGATCTCATTACCTCTTATCTGCATGAAGCTTCAGAAAGTTTAATGGATAAGGGAAAATATATTCAAGATGTTCTTTCTGCAGGACAGTCAATAATTCAATAAGCCAATAGAAGATGAACAGTATAGTTTTAATATTTGGTATATTTCTGGGTGGAGCAATCCTCACTTACCTTGCTCATAAGCTTTCGTATATTTTAAGCAGTGCATTTTTTGTTTTAACAATTTTTACGGCAGCTGCTCTATTTTTTTTGAAAGTGGAAATAGGAGATGTTTTTTCATTTTCCCTTAATGGTTTATACCTGGAATGGGGTATTACCCCTTTTAGCTGGATTTTCACTCTCATTGTACTTGGGTTGGGAACCATGGCTGCAGTGTATAGTGTTTCCTTTATGAAAGGGAAAGACCGGCTGGGATATTTTTATTTCAATTTTATTCTTGGCATTTTTTCCATGATGGGTATCCTGTTAAGCAGGGATCTGGTTTCTTTTTTCATTTTCTGGGAAATTATGACCTGGTCTTCATACATGATTGTTGTTTATGAAGGTAAATCGGTACAGAAGACTGGCATTAAATATATATTTTTCAGTGCTGTAGGTGCCTATGCCATGCTAATGGCTATTGTTATAAGTTATGGCCAAATTCACAGTGTACTTATAGAAGACTTAATTTACTCGTTTTCATCATTTTCATTATCCTATCAAATCTGGCTACCTCTGTTATTCCTAACAGGGTTTGGTGTAAAAGCTGCCATGATGCCTTTACATGTTTGGGCTCCAGGAGCTTATAGTCACTCCCCAATGGCATATACATCAGTGTTTTCCGGAGCACTCTCAAAAATGGGCGTATATGGTATGGTACTGGTTTTCGCAAGCCTTCTTACGCAACTCCCCGAGCATACATTAATTCGGGAAGTCGTAGCCTGGTTAGGTGCTATAACCACTGTTATGGGAACTTTGTGGGCAGTTGCGCAAGACGATGCAAAAAAATTACTGGCTTATTCTTCAGTTGCCCAGCTAGGTTATATTATTGTTGGGGTAGCAATTGGCACAGAGCTTTCAATGTTGGCAGCAATTTTTATGTCAGTGCTTCATGCATTATTTAAGGGAACCCTGTTTATGGTTGTTGGGGCTATTGAAAAACAAACCGGCACTACCAACTTAACTGAAGTAACCGGGCTGATAAGAAAAATGCCATGGACATTTATTGCCGCCCTGATGTCTATCATTGCCCTGGCAGGAATTCCTCCTCTTGGTGGTTTTGTCGGCAAATGGATGCTTTACGAGTCATTGATAGGAAGTGATCATTATATTCTGGTAATACTCATATTTTTTGCCAGTACTGCAGGGTTCCTTTATTGCTATAAATTCTTGTTTGGATTCTTCCTCGGACAGGAGGAAAAAGAATGGGATCATGTAAAAGAAGCTCCTGCCTCTATGGTAATACCCATGCTTATTCTTTCTTTCTTTTCTTTTTTATTGGGAACCTTCCCAGGCCTGATATTAAAACCTATAGATCAGGGAATGCAAAGCCTGGGCTACGCTGCTACAGAAGGTCATTATTGGGATATGTCTGTTTTATTTAATGAATGGGGAAATGCTGTGATGCTTCAACCAATTCTCTATGCAATTATGGCCGTATTCCTTTTCTTTTTGATCTTTTTAACTCTTAAAAGTTTTAAAGGAACAAGGTATGTAACTACTAAAGATATCAGTAGTTCAGGTGAAGTTCCGGGAGAATTTGAAAATCTTTCTTTTAAAGAAAACTTTTTTCAGCCATTCTTACGTGCAGTGGAACCTGTAATGAAAAAGCAAATTGACAAGTATTATACAGCTATTGGAAACGGAATTGAAGCCTTTTTTAACTATGCCAGGCGAGTTTATAGTGGCAATGGACAAACCTATGCCATCTATGTTATTGTTTTCCTTGTGATCTTATTGTTATTTAAGAGCAATTTGTTTGGATAAAAAAAATTAAAATACATGGAGTCTATGGTATATAATATTGCAGGAGCCCTTGTTACACTTATTCTTGCATTTGTAGTTGGAATGACCTACATGGGGCTTAGCCGGAAGATTACGGCAAGAATTCAAAACAGATATGGCCCTCCATTTTATCAAAATTTCATTGATGCTGTAAAACTCTTATCTAAGAGTACAGCAATTCATCATGGATTAATGCAACACATGGGACCGGCATTTATTATGGTTACTTCAGTGTTATCCTTGATGATAATCCCGATTTTAAATGGGAATGCATTCTTTACCAATATGAATTTTCATGGGGACCTTATTTTTCTATTATATATAATGACTTTTGGTCCACTGGGAATGGCTCTTGGTGCAGGTCAAACAGGGAATCCTAATTCTGCGATAGGTGTAACACGTGGCCTAAGCCAGATGGTTGGTTTTGAAATACCATGGGTTATGGCCATTATTGCTTTGATGATCCAGTTTGATACCAGCTCTATTGTGGATATTATGGACATTCAGGTTGCATCAGGGAAATGGATAATGTTTACTTCACCCTTCGCTTTTGTGGCAGCCCTGTTGGCGATGTTCGGGATGTTCCGTTATTCTCCGTTTGACATTGTTGGAGCACCAACAGAGCTGGCTTCTGGTCCTGTATCTGAAAATGGAGGGAAGTACCTCTTTACCCTCATGTCAGCAAATTCAATCTTTGCTTTTGCAAAACTCACATTGTATGTAAATCTTTTCATGGGAGGTGCTGACAACTTGGTTATACTACTAGTAAAAACATTTGCCCTGTATATGATTCCTTTACTTTATGGTACGGTAAATCCACGATACAGAACAGAACAGGCAGTCAGATATTTTTGGGGATGGCCCAGTTTTTTTGGCTTGCTGGCAATTCTTTACGCTGTTTTTTTATAAAAAGTACAGACATGTTTAACGATAAGAATTCTCAAAAAATAGTTGATATCATCCAGAATCATGCCAGGAAACATTCCCTCTGGGTCTTGGCTTATGGTACAGGTTGTGGTGCTATTGAAATACCTCCTACCATGACTTCGAGGTATGATGCTGAACGATTGGGTGTGAGGGGAGCTGCCACACCAAGACAGGCTGATCTTTTGCTGATTACAGGATATCTGACTACTAAAACTCTGAAAAGGGTTATTCGTGTTTATGAGCAAATGCAAGATCCCAAATATGTGATTGGATTCGGTTCCTGTACTATTAATGGTGGTATGTATTATGATTCTTATAACACCATAAATGCATTGGATCGCTACCTTCCTGTAGATGTTTATATAAATGGTTGTATGCCGCGACCCGAAGCAGTGATTGCAGGTTTTGGCATGCTGCAGGAATTAATTGCTGCAGGAAAAGCCAATGGCGCCACGAAGTATAAAGAAAATCTTGACTGGTATCGTAAAAACCAGCTGAAAGTGATCCCCAACTGGGTGATGCCTGAGTATAACTGGTAGGAAATATTATTAATAAGAACTTGTTCTAAAACAGACAAGGAATGAAAGAGAAAAAAGCGAAACTAATTGAGCAGGTAAAAAGTCATTTTTCCGCAGCAAGCGAAAATAATTTTGATTATAACCGGCTCGATTTTACAATCAATAAGGAGGCCGTATCGTCTATTTTATTTTACTTAAAAGAAGAAATGGGATACGTCCATCTTTCTCATATTAGCTGTGTAGACTGGATTGAGGAAGAAGAATTTGAGTTGGTTTTTATCATCTGGTCACCTGTTGATAGAATAAAAGTATTCATTCATACCCGTATTGACAGGAATAATCCTGTAATGGATAATCTTGATATGATCTGGAGGCAGGCTAATACTTATGAACGGGAGATAAAAGAAATGTATGGCATTGAATTTCCCGGATTGGAGGCTCCGGCCGATTTTCTGCTTGAAGATTGGAATGGGATGCCTCCAATGCGCAGGGATTTTGATTCGCTGGCTTATGCTAAAGACACATTTTATGATCGCCCCGGAAGGGAAGATGCCAGGGATGTCAGGGAAGAAATTGCGCGTCGCTCCGGAGAAGAGATACCTGATTTTGCAAAAAAATATTCCAGATAAATGAGAGAAAAAGCAACAACCTTATATATCGGGCCACAGCACCCGGGGATTACTGGAAATATGATGGTTCGCCTGAAGGTGGAAGGAGATACTATTGTTAAAGCTACCACAGAAGTAGGTTATCTTCATCGTTCCTTTGAGAAATTAGCTGAAAAGAGAAACTGGTTGCAAACCTTTACTTTAATGTGCAGGTTTTGCGTTCCTGAACCTGACCCGGTTGAAGAAACTTATTCGCGTGCCGTTGAACTGCTGGAAGGACGTTCTGTTCCTGAGAAGGCTAAATTTTTACGTGTACTGGTACTGGAATTAGCCAGGATTTCTTCCTATCTTCTTTGGTATGGTGGACAGGGAGCCTCCCTGGGTCTGTATACTATCGGCCAGTGGAGTGTTGGAGATCGAAATTATATCCTGGATCTTTTTGAAGAACTTACAGGTGCCAGGATATATCATATGTTTATCTGGCCGGGAGGCGTACGAAGAGATATGCCGGATGGATTTGAAAAAAGGGTATTGAAAACCATGGATTACCTGGAAAGCAGGCTTGATGATTATGAAGCCCTTATGTTTGACAATGCCATTTTTAAGAAAAGAACACAGGGCGTAGCTATCATAGATAAAGAAAAGGCCATAGAATGGGGTGTGGTAGGTCCTCCTTTAAGAGGCTGTGGAATTAAAAGCGATATACGTATTGATGATCCTTATGAGGTGTATGATCAACTTGATTTTGATGTGCCAACTTATGAAGGAGGAGATATTTGGGCCCGGGCACTTGTACGAAGAGATGAATTAAGACAATCTATTCGAATTGTAAGGCAGGTTATTGCCAAAATGCCCGGAGGTTCTTATTATAATAAAGTGCCTAATCCTCAAAAGTGGACAATGCCTAAAGGAGATGCATATGCCCGTACTGAGGCTGTTCGTGGCGAAATAGGTTTTTATGTGGCCAGTGATGGAGGAACCAATCCCAGGCGTGCTCATATGAGAGGAGCCGCTTATGTTCACGGAATTACCCTGCTTGAAGATATGCTCAAAGGAGCTAACATAGCAGATGTTTCATCAATAATGAATAGCCTGGGGACTTGTCCACCGGAAATAGAACGCTAAAGTTTGTTAAAATATGAGTTTTTTTGATTTAAAAGGAACATTGAGCCCCTTAACTGCCCTGAAGCAGTTCGGGAAAAAGCCACATACAATTGAATATCCAAAAGTGGATAAAGAAGCTGCTGATCGTTACCGGGGTTTCCATTATAATGAACTGGAGGAATGTATTGGTTGTGGTAATTGTTCAACAATATGTCAGAATGCAGCCATTGATATGATACAGGTTGAGGGACAGGAAGGCTCAAATGGAGACTCAGGTTTAAGGCCTCGTGTTGATAATGGAAGGTGTTGCTGGTGCGGATTATGTGTAGATGTATGTCCTACAGGAAGCTTGAGTCTCACCAAAGAGTATCTGTATGTAAGTGATGACCCTGATTCTTTTTTATTTACTCCAGGAGTAGATAATCCAAAAGGAAAAGACAAACTATCTTTCTTTAGTACAAAAGAAGCCAGTCTGAACGATTTTGCAAGAATTCCTATGCCGGAGCTAGAAGGAAAAGATAGAATAAAATCCTTTGCAGAAGTGGTACTTGGATACAATGAGGAGCAGGCACGGGCAGAAGCAAGCCGGTGTATAAGTTGTGGCCTGTGTAGTGAAGCATGCCCCGAGCATATGCATATCCCGGAATATATCAATGCTATAGCCAGTGGGAACGATAAAGATGCAGTACGGATTATATATGATAACAACCCCCTGCCTGAAATGTGCGGTAAAGTTTGTACCCGTAGGTGCGAGGATGTTTGTGCAATACAAACCCGTGGTGATGCACTGGCTATTCGCTGGTTGAAGAGATATGCAACGGAGACAGCTGAAAATGCTGATATTGTTAAAGAAATTGTTAATCCCGAGATCAAAGAGGCCAATGGTTATAAGGTGGGAATTGTAGGAGCAGGACCTTCTGGCTTAACAGCTGCCTATTATCTTGCCCTTCGTGGGTTTGATGTTAGCATTTACGAGTCAAATAAACAGGCGGGAGGTATGACCATGTATGGTATTCCAAAATACCGCTTCCCGGAAAATAGCCTGCAGAAACAAATTGATTATATTACTTCTATTGGTGTGAAAATCCATTTCAGTACCCAGGTAGGAAAAGACATTAGCTTTGAGGAGATTTATAAGCAAAGTGATGCTGTATTTATGGGTGTTGGCTTCCTGAAACCATGGACACTTGGCATTGAGGGAGAGGAGTTGAAGGGCTCAGGACAGGCGGTGACATTCTTGCATGCTGTAAACAGTGGCTTGCAGGTAGATATTGGAAATAAAGTAGCGGTTATTGGTGGTGGTAATGTTGCAATTGATGCTGCTCGTGTATCTGCACGACTTGGAGCAGAAGTAAGTATCCTTTATCGTAGAAGGGTTGAAGACATGCCAGCTGACTGGGAGGAAATTGAAGGAGCCGAGGATGAGGGTATACACATTGAACCACAAGCCATTCCTATTAAGTTCCATAGTGATGAAAATGGCAGAATTATGTCAGTGGAATACCTGAAAGCGGAAATGGTGGTTGATGAAGCCGGTGGAAGACCAAAGCCAGTAGCCATTGAAGGCAGCAATACAATTATGGAAATAACTGCCATACTGGGAGCTATTGGTCAGCAAGGAGATTACAGCTTCCTGGAAGGCGAGTTTGCTGAAAAAATAAAAGTCGACAGGGGAAGAATTGTAGTAAATGATAATCAACAAACTACCGATCCTAAAGTCTTTGCCGGAGGTGATGCAGTGAATCGCACCGCAGATGCTATCTCTGCCATTGCAGATGGATTTCGTGCTGTGAAAGGTATTGAAGAAATGCTGGTAAAGAAAAAGAAGTAAAACAAGACTATATAACTCACCGGGTGACTCGTAGTCACCCGGTGAGTGGATTCTATTCAAATTCTTTAGGAACCCCACAAATCAGCACCAATGATTTATCCCGGGATTTATTCCGGTACTGATGTTTCTCGTTTGGCTTAACAAGCGCAAAATCTCCTGCCTGAATCGGAGTTTCTTTTCCTGCCTCATTTACCAGTGCCCCTTCCCCTTCAATTATATAATTCATGTGCTCATAATTGTGCTGATGGTAGGGAGTATAACCTCCGGGATCAACGGTAAATACCCTGTATGAGTAAACAGGAGCACCATCATCCCTGGAAAGAGGAACCTGCTTCCATGCCTTATGTGCACCCTCCATGTTTACTTTATTCTTTTCAACTTTTTTTAGCGATATAACTTTCATGTGTTAATGTTTTATTTTCTAATAGCAAAATTAGTAACATTTGATAAAGGCGGTATATAGATAATAGAAAAAAAAGCAACCTGCTTCAGCAGGGTGTTGGAAGAAAATGAAATATGTATGATGAGTCAGCTTTAAGCTGACTTTTTATTATAGTATAAAGTACGCTGAAGCGTACTGAATACATTTGTTTGCTAACATTTTACACCATGCTGAAGCATGGTGCTGTTTTTATTTCTTACATTCATCGTCAAGGTTTTATAGTCCCATCAGTTTATTAAGGATTGGAAAAAAAACACAGCAAACTGGAATCTATCAGAATTACCTCCGTGAAGAGCCTTTGACAATGAATTTGGTTTCAATTACCCTGGTTATGGCGGGATATTCTTCTTCTTTTTCAAGACGATCAATCAGTAATTGCGCAGCTTCTTTGCCAATTTCATATCCATGTTGCTCAACCGTGCTTAATGAAGGATCTGTCAGATCTGAAATTATCCCATTTGTAAATCCAATAATTGAAATATCTTCAGGAACATTTAAACCATTTTCTTTCACAATTTTAAGTGCCGCAGCTGCAGTTAGATCATTGACTGCAAAAAAGCCATCCGGGCGAGGACTTTGCTTTAAAAATCCGGGAATAATATTGATGGTATCTTCTACGGAATCACATTTTACGATCAAGTCCAGGTCTACTTCCATTTGATTACTTTCAAGAGCCCTGATATATCCTTGTTTTCGGTTTTGAGAAATAAGCATATGCCCGGGAGCGCTCAAATGTACAATTCTCCGGCAACCCGTTTTGATCATGTGATTTACAGCCTGAAAAGCACCTTCTTCATCATCAACAATTACACGATCTGTTTTAATTTCCTTGCAGATCCTGTCAAAAAAAACCAATGGAACTCCAACATCCATTATTTTCCTGAAATGGTCTGTATCCCTGGTATTTTTGGATGTGGAAACCAATATTCCTTCCACCCTGCTGGACAATAAAGCATCTACATTTTGAACTTCTCTTTCAAAAGATTCATTCGATTCGCATACCATAACATTGTAGCCTGATTTATATGCCAGATCTTCAATCCCATGTATGACAGTTGAAAAAAAATAGTGAACAATTTCAGGAACAATGATTCCGATAATCTTACTTTTGCGACTTTTTAAACTTAAAGCAATGGGATCTGGAGTATAGTTTAATTTTTCAGCCAGTTCATTTACAGCTTTTTTGGTATCCGGACTTATATCTGGGTGATCTTTTAATGCCCTGGAAACTGTAGATGGAGATATTCCCAGTTCCTTTGCAATATCTTTTATGGTGACCCTTCCTTTGTGCATTTGAATACAAAAATACCAAAAAAAGTTTGTTTTTCAGCTTAAAACCTGATTTCAAACGTTTGCGGAGACGTTTGCGTTAAATTATTGAAAATTAGCATGATAATACCTTTATTCTCTTTAAATTTGTGTGGAAATTAAAACTACCTAAACTTAATTTATTGGGTTTTATCATCAGATTCATTTAGCCTATTACCCAAAAGAAAAGTTACAAATTCATAATTCAGATAATATGAAAACAAGATTTAGTAAGGTACAATACCTGCTTTTTACACTTTTATTATTCGTGTCAATCCTGCAGGGCTATGCACAGGTAAGTATTTCAGGGGTAGTTACAGACAAAAAGGACGGTATGCCTCTACCGGGTGTTACTATTATGCTGAAAGGAACCCAGGCAGGAACCATTACCAACATTGACGGAGAATTCACCCTCAGTGCAGATGCCAATGCCACTTTGGTTTTTTCATATGTCGGTTTTGCCAGTGTAGAAGTGGCACTTGAAGGCAGAACAAGTTTAAATATTCAACTTGAGGAATCTTATTTGGAGATTGGAGAGGTAATAACAATTGGGTATGGAACACAGAAGAAAAGCGATAAGACGGGAGCAGTAGCCAATATTGATGCTGATGAACTAAATTACGGGGTGGCTACTGATCCTATTCAGGGGATACAGGGGAAATCTGCCGGGGTTTCTGTTACCAAAAAAGGTGGTGACCCAAATACTGGTTTTTCGGTTAAAATACGTGGTTCTTCAGGTTTGTATTCAGGAACAGATCCCCTTTATGTTGTTGATGGAGTTCCGGGTGTGGATCCTACAACAATAGCTGCTGATGACATTGAATCTTACAATATTCTTAAGGATGCTTCATCCACTGCAATTTATGGCTCAAGAGGGGCAAATGGTGTAATTATAATAACTACCAAGAAAGGAAGTTACAAAAGGCCAAATACTGTGGAATTTAATTCTTATGTCTCTATGGACCAGGTTGCCAACAGGCTTGATCTGCTGAGTGCAGATGAGTTAAGGCAATACGCCATTGATAACAGCCTTACATTCAATGATGGGGAAGCCGATACAGATTGGCAGGATGAAATTTTCAGGACAGGCTTATCCCAATCATATAATCTTGCTGCTTCAGGTGGAGGACAAAACTCAGCCTATCGTGTTTCTGTAACACATGTTGATTTTAAAGGGGTTGTTATTGGATCTCAAAAAGAAAGAACTGTAGGACGAATCAATATGAGCCAGAAAGCAATAAACGATAAACTCCAGATCCAGGCTTCCATTGCAGGGACTTTTGAACAGAATGAATATATACAATATAGCGGTAGTGGCCCTAATGATGTTTTATACCAGGCATACCAGCGTAATCCAACCGATCCTGTGAAAAATGAAGATGGTTCCTATTATGAAATACAAAGGGACTTTAACTACTATAACCCTGTAGCCCTGGCAAATGATATTCAAAATGAAAGAGATGCGAAAAGATTTCTGGGGAATATGAGAATGGATTTTGAAATTATCAGTGGACTTACGGCCGGTGTGAATCTTGCTTATACCAGGGACGATTCCGAGAGTTTTTATTTTGAGCCAAGTTATGTAAGGGGAAGCACTTCTACAGGCTATGGAAGAAGAGGTTATGGAAATTTTTCTCAGAAGATCCTGGAAACTACGCTTACGTATAATACCAGCATCAATGAAGTTCATAACCTGAACCTTGTGGGAGGTTATTCATTTCAGCAGGATAATTATGATGGATTTTCAGCCCAGGGCACAGAGCCCCTTTCTGATTATGTAATGTCGCATAACCTTGGTGTTTTAAATAATGTAAAAGTTGGGGACATTGCTTCATATAAAGGCTCTAACCGTCTTATTTCCTTTTTTGGACGGGCAGTTTACAACTATGATTCAAGGTATTATTTTACCGCTACAGTACGTAGGGATGGTTCCTCAAGATTTGGTGACAATAATGAATGGGGCTGGTTCCCTTCAGCTTCATTAGCCTGGAATTTAAAAAGAGAATCATTCCTGGAAAATGTTAGTGTACTTGAACAACTAAAGCTAAGGCTTGGATTTGGGCTATCCGGAAACCAGGAAATAGGAAATTATAATGATATCGTTGCTGCTGTTCCTTCCGGACCTACAATTAATCCGGAAACGGGAGAGGATGCAATTTTATTCCAGATGTCTCATAACGCAAATCCTGATTTAAAATGGGAAGAAAATTCCGAGTTGAATATTGGAGTAGATTTTGGTTTTTTCTCAAACAGACTATCCGGCTCACTTGAATATTATAATAAAACAACCTATGACCTGATTGCGCCATATGCAGTTCCTGTTCCACCTAACTCTGTTCCTACTACCTGGGCAAATGCAGGAAAAATAAGCAACCAGGGGTTTGAAGCCTTTATACAGGGATTTATTTTTAATGAACGAAATTTTGACTGGAAATCAAGTATAGTTTTTTCAACCAATAAACAAAAGGTAATTTCCCTTTCCAATGATGATTATGAATGGACTGAGGGTGACAAAAAGCAGGGGTGGCTTTCAGGAAGGGGCCTTGTTGGAGACGAGAACTGGACCCAGTTGGTGGAAGAGGGTTATGAGTTGGGAACCTATTATATGCCTGAATATGCAGGTCTTTCTTCCGATGGGAAATTCCTGTTCTATACAGAGGCTGGTGGTGTAACAAGAAATGTGGCAGATGCTGAGAGAAGAGTTGTTGGACATGCACTTCCTGATTTTGAATTAGGCTGGTCAAACTATTTCACCCTTTACAAGAATTTTGATATTAGCTTTGTTTTGCGGGCTGTTGTAGGATCTGATGTTCTGAATGTAACACGCATGGTTTTTGCCAATCCTACTGTATTGCCCTCTTTGAACGGACTTGCCGAAGTGCTTGATGAGGTAGAAAGAGGAGTTGATGATTTTCCAAAAGTAAATTCATACTACCTGGAAGACGGTAGCTTTTTAAAACTGGATAACCTTACAGTTGGTTATAATTTTGACATAACAACTATTGATTGGCTTCAAAAATTACGTGTTTATGTGGTTGGAAACAATCTATTAACATTGACACGATATACAGGCATAGATCCTGAGATATCTTATAATGGCCTGTCTTTTGGTTTGGACCAATACAATACCTATCCAAAGGTTCGCAGTTTTACCATGGGTGTAAATGTTACATTTTAATAAGCAGGGATATCTGACCAGTAAAAATTTTATATACAGATGAAAAAGAAAATATTATTAAGCATAGCAATTCTTGCCCTGATGGCTTCTTGTACAGATCTGGATGATGTTTTGTATGACAGGATTCCGGCTGATTTGTACCCGGAGAATGAAATACAGGGAGCAATTGAAACTATTCCGGTATATACTCCATTGAGAGATTTCATTGATTGGGGAGGATGGTGGTTCTGCCAGGAGCTTACTTCAGATGAAATGGTTGGCCCAACCAGGCATACCGATTGGGATGATGGTGGAAAATGGAGGGTTTTGCATCAGCACACATGGACCAATACAACCGAAGCAATTAACAGTATGTGGTCACGATATTATAATGGCATAGGTGAGGCAAACAGGTTAATTGAGAAGTTTGAACCCGGTGCCGATCAACCCGGACCTGCTGCCACAGTTGCAAAATTAAAGATTATGAGGGCATTCTACTATTATTTATTGATTGATAATTATGGTGATGTCCCTTATGTAATCGAGTTTGCAAATGCTGTGGAAAATCCAGAAATAACAGATAAGGCTGATATCTTTCAGGGGATTGTTGCGGATATTGAAAATAGTATTCCTTTTTTAACTGAAAGTGCTTCCAAAACTGCAGTAACAAGGGGAATGGCATTTTCTTTACTGGCTAAGCTTTACCTGAATGCTGAAATTTATACCGGCACACCAGAATGGGTCGCAGCCGAGGCAGCCTGTGATAGTGTAATAAGCCTTGGATTATATGGCCTTGAAAGTGATCCTTTGGGTCCTTTCGTAACGGCAAATGAATCTTCACTTGAAAATATATTTACCATCCCCTATGATGAGGACACTTATACAGGTTTTAATCTTCATATGCGTACTCTCCATTATATCAGTAACCAGACATTTGATATGACTGCCGGACCATGGAATGGATTCGCTGTTATGGAAGATCATTATGATAGTTTTGAGGATGATGACCTCAGGAAGCAGAATGGGTTTTTAATAGGGCAACAGTATTCAAGTACAGGAGCGGCACTATTTGATCTAACTGCCGGATCCAACCTGATTTTTAAGAAGCATATCCCGGCATTATTGATTGACGCCACACATACATTTGAGGAAATTCGTATGTCAGGAGCCAGGGTAGTGAAATTTGAAGTTGCAAAGGGAGCAAAGGCAGACCTGAGCAACGATTTTCCGCTTTTCAGGTATGCTGATATTTTGTTGATGAAGGCGGAAGCCATCATTCGCCAGGCTGCAGGCCCAAATCCAGAAGCTGATGCCCTGGTTAACCAGATCAGGGACAGGGCGGAAGTTGGAGATCTTACAAATGTTGACCTTCCTACAATGCTAGCGGTAAGAGGCAGGGAGATGTTTTATGAAGGGCATCGCAGGCAGGATCTTATTCGTTTTGGTGAATTCAATAAGGCATGGTGGGAGAAAGACACTTCTACTGCTGACAGAAATACATTTCCAATCCCGCAGTGGGCCATTGATGCAAACCCAAACCTGGCAAAATAAAAATTAATATAACTTTGCGCACGTTTTTACGTTTACACAAAGTTACATAGTAATATTTACTAATATGTTTAATCTGAAACTGTTTATTAATTAACCAAATTTTAAAAAGTATGAAAAACAAATTTCTAAAAAAAGTGCTGAACTGGTCAATGGTACTGGTTGCAGCAACGATGATCCTTAGTTCATGTAACAAGGATGATGACAAAGATCCTCCAGTAGTTATTGAGGATGGTATTTATGTAAAAGGTTTAGGTACAGCCCTGACCGGTTATGACGCTCAAGGTCTAATGACTGCTACTACTAATGAAGCAGATGATAATGCAGCACGTGCAGGTCTTTATGACCTTTATGTGGCGGTTGAGGGTGGTGCTGATGGTTTCAATATTATTATTGTTACCGGCGGTGAGCCAACTATTTATGGGCCAGGTGCAGATTATGCTTTAGTAACGGAAGTTGATGGTGAGGAGCCTCAGAATGTTGATTTTTGGCGTGGATCTTATGCAGATGTTCAAACAAGTGTTAATCCTTTCACCGTTAATACAGATGGTTTGTATCATATTGTTCTTGATACTCAATTAGGGATTGTTGCAGTAGCAGAAGCTGAATGGGGTGTAATTGGTGGTGCAACACCTAATGGTTGGGGAGGTAGTACTGTTCTTGATGCCGGTGCTTTTGATCTGAATAAAATCTCTTTTGAAACAACAGATATTATTATGCTTGCCGGGGAATACAAATTCCGTTATTCAGATGGCTGGAAAATAATTCTTGATGGAGAAAATGTTCGTGCAAATACTAATTTTGGTGGAACTCTTGATGCATTAGTTGCTGGTGGTTCCAATATGAATAATGATGTAGTTGGTGTTTATACTGTTAATATGACATGGGAATTAGGAGTTGGTCATACCGCGACTCTGACTAAAACAGGTGATTATACACCTCCTGCCTTCCCTGATGCAATGTATATCGTAGGTGATGCTACAGCATACGGATGGGATACTCCTGGATCTTCAGATTCTGCCCTATTCCACAAATGTGCAGGCGGAGCGCCAACTGAAGGGATCTTCTGGAAGATATGCTA
Organism: Bacteroidota bacterium; assembly: GCA_034659155.1. GTDB lineage: Bacteria > Bacteroidota > Bacteroidia > Bacteroidales > VadinHA17 > JAYEGO01. Next base: position 17,607 of record JAYEGO010000328.1, read on the forward strand.
TATTGAAACAGGCAAGGGTTTCAAAATAGCAGCTGAAAACTGGGGCGATCCTGACATAGGCTTTACCAATGTTGACGAATATGATGCTAATGGTGTTACTATATCAGATAACGGTGGAAATATGTCAGTTGCCGCAAGCGGAATGTATATGGTTGTTTTGAACCTGCAAGATGACATGAAAAAGGTTTCTGTTATAGCACCTGAGGTTTATGGTATTGGTGATGCATTTGGCGCTAATGATTGGGCTGAAGATGCTGCAAGTTGCCTCTTTACAGTTGATGATGTTACGAAAACATTAACTTCTCCTGCATTAACTGCAGATGGAAACATACGTATGTATGCAGATCACGCATGGATTCCAGCCTGGTGGAATGCAGAATTTAATGTTTACACTACTACAATTGAATATCGTAATGATGGTGGTGATCAAGCTGCTGTTCCCGGAACTACCGGACAGGTTATTACTTTAACATTTGATGATAACACAGGAGTAATTAACTAATTTTATTTGATATATTAAAAAAGGCTGTCCATGAGGCAGCCTTTTTTTTCGATTTTTTTAAATTGGCTTATTATGAATAAAAAAATCATTTCTCTACTAATCGTAATACTTGTTTATTTTTCCGTTATAAATGCCCAGCTTGTAACAACAGACCCTTCTGTACCCACAGATACCAACCCGGTAACTATATATTTTGATGCCAGCCAGGGTAGCCAGGGTCTTATGAATTATTCAGGAGATATCTATGCCCATGCTGGGGTTATTACTAACCTGAGCAGCAGTGGAAGTGATTGGAAATATGTAATTGCAGGATGGTCTGAAAATACTACAAAGGCAAAAATGACCAGGGTGTCCACCAATTTATATTCCCTTGAGATAACACCTTCTATCAGGGACTTTTATGGCGTTCCGGTCTCAGAACAAATCTTGCAAATGGCATTTGTATTCAGAAATGAAGATGGATCAAAAACCGGAAAAACTGAAACCGGGGGAGATATTTTTATTGATGTATTTGAAGAGGGCCTGAACGTTAAGCTCGTAAATCCAACAGAATCTTCACTTGTTGTAGAACTTAATGACCAAATTGTAGTTGAAGCTTCTGCAACCCTATCAACTTCAATTTCTCTCTACATAAACAATAGTTTTGTAGTTTCAGGGGCTACCGCTACCGAACTGGATTATACAATTACAGCGGATACAGATGGTGAATTCTGGGTAAGGGTAGAGGCAACAGATGGACTGGAAACTGTTGCCGATTCCTTTTTTTATTTTGTACGTCCTTCTGTAGTTGTAGAAGATTTGCCAATGGGAATAGAGCCGGGAATCAATTATATAGATGATAATACGGTGATACTGGCACTGTATGCCCCCAATAAAAATTATGTATTTGCACTCGGCGATTTCTCAGATTGGGTAGCCCGGGCCGATAATTATATGAAAAACACTATTGATGGAAATACCTGGTGGATAGAGTTGACCGGACTGACAGCAGGCAAGGAATATATTTACCAGTATTTTGTAGACGGGATACTCAGGATTGGAGATCCCTATGCAGATAAAACATCAGACCCAAACGACAAATGGATACCGAATGAAACCTATCCTGGTTTAATCGAATACCCTTGGGAAAAAACCACCGGGGTGGCAACGGTAATTCAAACTGCCCAGCAAGACTATGTTTGGGCAAATACTTCCTTTATACCACCTTCCAAAGAAGACCTTGTGATTTATGAATTGCATATCCGCGACTTTATTGCAAAGCATGATTATAAAACACTTATTGATACTATTGATTATCTTGACAGGCTGGGAATCAATGCAATAGAACTGATGCCTGTAAACGAATTTGAAGGAAATGAAAGCTGGGGTTATAATCCCTCCTATTATTTTGCCCCGGATAAATACTATGGTCCGAAAAATAAACTGAAAACCTTTATTGATAGTTGCCATTCGCAGGGGATTGCGGTAATACTCGATATGGTTCTGAACCATTCCTATGGTCAATCTCCTCTTACAATGCTGTACTGGGATGCAAATGCAGGTGACTGGGGACAGCCCTCAGCAGAGAATCCATGGTATAACCAGGTTTCACCAAATCCAGTTTATGCATGGGGTTCAGATTTTGATCATGAAAGTGATGATACAAAAGCTTTTGTTGACCGGGTAAATAAGTACTGGTTATCGGAGTATAAATTTGATGGTTTCCGCTTTGATTTTACAAAGGGATTTACCAATACTCCCGGAGATGGTGGTGCATATGATGCGGCCAGGATAAATATTTTGAAAAGAATGGCTCTTAAGATATGGGAAACAAATAGTAATGCCTATGTAATTCTTGAACATTTTGCTGAGAATTCAGAAGAAAAAAGCCTGGCTGACTTCGGAATGATGATCTGGGGAAATATGAACCATGATTATCTTGAAGCAAGCATGGGTTATACATCTAATTTATCATGGGGTTCCTACCAGAGCAGGGGCTGGAATGATCCTCACCTGGTTACTTATATGGAAAGTCATGACGAGGAGAGAATGATGTTCAAGAATATTAGTTATGGAAATTCAAATGATACCTACAATGTAAAACAGCTTTGGATTGCTCTGCAAAGAGCTGAACTGACTGCCACTTTTTTCTTTACTATTCCAGGTCCAAAAATGATATGGCAATTTGGTGAACTGGGTTATGATGTATCTATAGATGTTCCCTGCAGGGTTTGCAATAAGCCTATTCTATGGGACTATTATGAAGTGAATGACCGGTTGAGGTTGTACCAGGTTTATTCTTCCCTTGCCGACCTGAAAGTAAATGAACCGGCATTTGGCACTGATAATTTCCAATTGAATACATCAGGCATGCAAAAAAGAATCAACCTGTATCATGCTGATATGGATGTAGTGGTACTTGGAAATTTTGATATTGTACCAGGAAATATAGATCCAAATTTTAGTGTGACCGGCAGATGGTATGAATATTTTACAGGAGATTCCGTAGATGTAACAGGGACAAGTGATTTGATTGATCTGGAAGCGGGAGAATACAGAATATATACAACAAAGAGATTGACAACTCCCGATATTATTACTGATGTGAAGGATCTTCCTATCAGTAAATTTGAAAATTCGGGTTCTATAAAGATTTATCCAAATCCTAGTTCATCAGGGTTTCAAGTGGCATTAAATACAAAAGAACAAAAAAGCCTTAGTCTTGAAATATTTAATCTTTCAGGTAAAAAGGTGAACAGCTTATATACCGGGGAGCACTTTGGCCTTCTTGAATTATATTGGGACGGATCAAATAATGCCGGATTAGAAATATCTTCAGGCATGTATTTTCTGCATGCCAGGATTGGTGATGAGCATGAGGTTTATAAACTGATCAAACAATAACCATCTCCCCCCATTCTGGAGCCTTCACTCATAACCCAGCCCAATCAGAATGTGGGACTCCTCCTTGCAAGGAGGAGAATTTATACAAAGATTAAAAGATAGTCTTAATTCCCCTCCTTTTTCTTCAAGGAGGGGTGTCCCGAACTATTTTAACAGCCTATTAATAAATCAACCACAATTCCTCATGTACAAAATCTATATAAGGATCCTGGGTAAGGGACGGGGTGGTATGAGTACTGTGGTCATAACATACTCGCAAATAATCATTAAGCACCCTAATTTAGAACAGAGCAAGTATACTACGTAGTTATTTTATTTCCAGAATTAATCTTTTTTAAATATTCGTGCGTACCTACAGACAGGAATTCGTGGCTTCTTTTTATTAGCCAATTAGTTTGCGAAGGGCAGAGAGCAGCATATTCACGTGATTGGCATCGCTGCTGTGTCCCATTAATCCTATCCGCCAAACTTTTCCTGCAAAGGGCCCCAGTCCGGCACCAATCTCAATATTATATTCATCAAGCAACTTCCCCCGAATAAGTGCATCATCAACACCTTCAGGTATTTTTACTGAATTAAGCATGGGAAGACGGTATTGTTTGTCAACCAGGAATTCAAGACCCAGCTCTTCCAATCCGTCTTTAAGTAATTCATAATTTTGACGGTGCCTGTTAAACCGGTTTTCCAGGCCTTCTTCAAAGATAAGACGCAAAGCTTCATGTATTGAATACATCATGCTAATGGGAGCAGTATGGTGATAGGCCCTTTTTGCCCCTGCCCAGTAATCTCTTACCATACTCAGGTCCAGGTACCAGCTTTGTACTTTACTTTTTCTTTGCTCCATAACTTTTACCGCATCCTGACTAAAGGAAACCGGTGACAATCCGGGAGGCGCACTGATGCATTTTTGGGTACCGCTATAAATCGCATCTATTCCCCAATTATCCATTTTTACTTCAATTCCTCCAAGTGAAGTCACAGCATCAACAAGGAACAAGGCCCCTTCATCATGCACCATTTTGCTAATTTCTTCCAGGGGTTGCAATACTCCTGTTGAAGTTTCAGCATGGACAATAGCCAGCAGTTTGGGCTTAGTGGTACTTAACACTTTCTTAACCTGAGCCGGATCAACAGGCTGTCCCCATTCAGCATCAATACGATACAATTTGGCGCCACAGCGCTCCACAATATCGCACATACGGTTTCCAAATACACCACTTACACAGACTACAGCTTCATCTCCTGGTTCCAGGAGGTTCACAAAAGTGGCTTCCATTCCGGCACTTCCTGTTGCAGAAATTGGAATGGTAAGCTGGTTTTTTGTTTGAAAAAGATCTCTCAACATTTCCATTACTTCATCCATAATGCCAATGAATTGAGGATCAAGATGCCCGATCAGGGGTGTTGCCATGGCTTTCAGTACACGTGGATGAACATCACTGGGTCCGGGGCCCATTAGAATACGGGTGGCTGGGTTTAGCTCGTTGATCATTTTGTTTATATGTTTTAGCTTGTTGAAACTCAAAAATGCGAGTTTTAAAATTAGCTGAAATACTGGGATAAGCCAAATAATAATACAATAACTCCAGATAATTTTAACCATTTAGTTTGACTTTTATTAGTCAATCAGCATATGCTACGAATTAGCCTATTTCCACTATTAATCCTGTTTTAGCCACTTTTCAAAATAATAGGTTTATTCGTGAAACTCAAATTTCAAAAGTAGCCTGTCCCGATTTTTCGGGATAATGAATTGAAATTTGTAAGTTGAACGAATCCCGATAGTGTAGCGTATCGGGATAAATGAGTATAATACTCCGATGCTTGCATCGTTTTGAAAACAAATTCCTATTTTGATACCTCGTTAGCTCTGCTACGAGGTAGTTCATTTAGACAAAATGATTGCTATTTTTCGGGTTTGTTTTCTCAAGTGGACAAAATGGTTAAATCTGGCACAAAATGAAAAAAACATACCGTTCCTATGGAACTTCCCTTTCCCTTATCCATGAAAAAGGGACTCACCTGCCTACCAGGCAGGCTGGAGTCCCTTCCAACAACATTTTATCCCGATGGGATAATCACTTGTAAACTCACCTGGTAGCTACGAGTCATTCAGTGAGTAATAAGATGAAACTGTCGTAGGCAGAGTAAATTATTACCAGAGTCGCCGTGCCTGTCGGCAGACAGGTAAAACTCTGGATTTGAAGCCTGGTAAAAGCATGAGTTCCATCCACGTGTTGCCGTAGCTTTAAGTGGAGGCACAAGGAACGGTATGTTCTTCAACTTGAATGGGGTGTCTCAATGCTGAAAACAGGAGCCATTCGTGCATTTGTCTTCCATTTGTGAATTAGTGGTTTTCTTTCAGTTTACAATATTGAATTTTAGTTCAGGTGACCCAAATGGCTATAGATTTATATAAGCTAAAAGATGTGTATAAAGAGTAGCTTAAAAAAAGGAGGAGAAATTAAGAATATGAAAAGCAATAAAATATGAAATACATTCCCCTCCTTAATTCTTTCAAGGAGGGGTGACCCGAGTACCCGAGGGTCGGGGTGGTTAAAAGTATGGCCCTTATGTTTGGTTCTTTATACACCTAATCTGGAATTAAGTGCTTCACTATACTTTTACAATAAATAAAACAAGCTATAATTTTATAAGAACCCTATAATTCCAGGCATCCAGTTCCAGCTTTACAGATTCATTAAATATGAAATCATCACCAGTGAAAGTATCCCGGTAATTTCCCTTTTTTCCCCCGGCATTAATAATAAATTCCTGTTTCACATCACTCAAATTGAGAATTACTAATATGCTATTGTTGTTTTTTTCTCTGTAGTAAGCTATAACCTTATCATTATCGCTTTGCAGGAATTCTAAATCTCCCCCAAATTCGCCATTCCACAGGGCTTCATTTTCTTTTTTCAAGGCTATCAGGTGTTTATAGAACCCGGCCATTTCACATTCTTTCCATTCAATGGGATCTCTCACAAATTCTTTCAGCGCTTTATCCAGGCATGCTTCCTGTCCACTATATAGTAAAGGGAATCCTGGAATTGTAAACATCATCACAGCAAATGAACAGGTTGCATCACCCATACGTTCAGGTAAAGGCCCCTGGTGGGTGTTTTCATCATGGTTAGAAATAAAACGGGTACGATAAACATTTGGAGGAAAAGTTTGATAGTCTTTTTCAAGTAAATGAATAATATTCCTGACTGAGTCTTTGCCCTGTGCAACGCGGTTCATCAAGTGATGTAGCTCCCATGAATAATTCATATCAAAACCCTTCTCCATGAGATAATATTTATCTTCATTTTCCGCAAGTAGCAAAACAGGCCTGATTTTTTCCAGCTCTGTCCTGGCATTTTCCCAGAATTCTTTGGGGGTATTCTGTGGCTGGTCTACCCTGAACCCATCAACTCCCAGCTTAACCCAGAATGTAAGGGCCTCAAGCATATAATCTTGCAAACCTGTATAGCTCCAATCCAATTGAGCTACATCGGTCCAGTCGAAATCATCTGGTCTTTTCGGACTTCCGCTTTCATCTGTTACGTACCATTCAGGGTGTTCTTCTATCAGATGATTATCCCAGGCCGTATGATTCGGAACCCAGTCCATCAAAACATGAAATCCCATTTCATGGGCTTTGTGAAGTAGCGCCATGAAATCATCCATACTTCCATAATTAGGATTAATGGCTTTGAAGTCTTTTACAGCATAAACGCTTCCAAGTTGCCCCTTTTTGTTTTTTTCCCCCACGGGATAAACAGGCATCAGCCATAAAATATCAACCCCCAACTCTTTCAGCCTCGGAAGGTGTTCCTGAACTGCCTTTAAAGTTCCTTCTTCAGTATATTGCCTGACATTAATTTCATATAGTGTAGCATTCTTTGACCAATCGGGATGCTTTACTTCGCTTACAAATGAATAAGATGTTTTTTCCATGGATTCTTTCTTTTTCTTCTGGTTTGTATCCTTACATGATGCAAGTAATATCAAAGCTGCCAGAATTAAACTGCTAGTTGAATAAAATGTTTTTCTCATGTTTTTATAAAGATAATTTCTTCGGCTTATGGAACCTCCAGTTTTCCAAGTAATATTATATTATCATCAGAATTCAAAATTATTTTTCCTTGTTTCACCTGGCTTATTTTTCCTGAATAGTAGTCGAGCACCTGTATTCCATCTTGGAATATATCCTTAACATCAATTTCCTTCAATCCGGGTTTAAGACCCAATCCAACCAAGACGACATCTTTATAATTTTCCGATTTATATTTTCGTTGGAAGTAATATGGATCCCGGGATATCATTTTATGTTGTCCTGCTCCTACTGCTGGGTGATTACGCCTGAATGCTCCAAGTTTCTGCCAATGTATAAGGACATCCTGAATATTATAGCCATTCTTCGTGATGTTTTTTTCAAGCTCATCCCAGTTCATAAATGAACGAAGTTCCGCATCACCTTTTGTTCCTCCTGCATTTAATGAGCGTGCCGACTCATCTCCATAATAAACCTGGGAGGCCCCGGGGCAGAGAAGCAACTTTGTTCCCGCTTCAAACGGATTATCTCTTAATTTGTCAAAAGGTACGCTATCATCGTGTGAGCTTATATAGTTTAATACAGACTTTCCTTTTAGTTCATTGTTTAGAAGGGAGGAATATTTAGAGAAAATTTCCTCATAGGAATTGTGTGCATCATATTTAAATTCAAAATTGATCAGGCTCTTAAATCCATAATCGAAAAAATTAACAATAGAATCGCCAAAATTATATCCATCAACAGCCGAAATATTATATCCATAAACCTCACCGACCATAAAAAACCTGTTTTCGTCAAGTACTTTTTCCGGATTCTGTTCCTTCCATTCCTGAAAAGCCAGTTGGGCTTCATTATACAGATCAGACCAAACAGATTCTTCTGTGTGTTTGGCGGTATCTATCCTGAATCCGTCAACTCCGAATTTTCGGATCATGTCGGTAAGCCATTTCATTATATAATAGCGTGGAGCTTCAGGGTAGGAAGTTCGATCAAAAAAATCTTGTAGTTCCTTTAGTTCCTGTTCAAGCCTGTTTTCTTTGGCCCATTTTTCTTTCAATTGATCAGGCAGGTCCACAGTTTCATTACTTTCTGTTTTAATATCAGGTAAATTTTCTACCAGGGTGCAGCTTATTGTTGATTCATAACCCTGATAAGTGCAGGCAGGGCTTGTACGAACCCATGAATCTGGCCATTGAGGGTCTATTTCTGTTACCGGTCCGGTATGATTTAAAACTACATCTATAATAACCCTGATTCCATGTTTGTGGGCTGTTTCCACGAAGTTTAGGAAATCTTCTTCTGTGCCAAAATTTGGTTCAAAAGCAGTCCAGTCTTTTGCCCAATATCCATGATATCCATAAGTATCTCCTGTTCCTTCATTTACCAGACCATGAATTTGCTCAACTACCGGAGATAGCCAGATAGCATTAATCCCCAGCTTATCAAAATACCCATCTTCTATTTTCATGGTAATTCCGGCAATATCTCCTCCCATAAAACCCCTCAATTTTGCGGTTTGCTGATCTCTCTGGAAGTTAAGATCATTTTCAGGTTTACTATTATTAAAGCGATCGGTAAGAAGGAAATATATATTTGCCCCTTCCCATACAAATGGAGCATCATAGGATATATTTGGCGCATAATTATCCCGGTTCGTATTTGAACAAGCCATTAGAACCAGGAATCCAAGAAAAAGAAGATGTTTACTATTCATGTTTTGCTTATTAGTGTTTAATAAGTTTAGTTCGAAATATAAACTTGTTATTATAGTAACAATTGCCCCAGAGTTCATCCAGGAGTTCAGCAATCCTGTCGATTGAAGACAGGCCTTTGTGTATATATATTAGCAATGATATTTATATATTACGTCCCTACGGGACTTGGCAAACAGGTTCAAGGTTCTTTCTATAAATATGTCATACCTACGGGATTCCAAAACCATAGATGATATAAGAATACGATATTGAATTAATCATTCAGAAGTTCTAATAATAGTAGTTTCCAACAAATAGTTTGCATGAATCAAATGTCCCGTAGGGACAAAATATTTATAGTAAAGTTGTTATAATCAATGTTCTAAGTCCCGTTAGGGACGAAATATAAGTTAGTTTAATAAATGATACACAAATTAGAAAAGAGCCAAAAAACAGGATGTTATTCGTTTCTATTCATGGCATTGAGGTCTTCAAAAGCTTCGGTCAGCCTTTCAATGAAGCTAAGTTCACCTTTCCGTAACCAGGCCCGGGGGTCATAGAATTTTTTGTTTGGTTTATCTTCTCCTTCCGGGTTTCCAATCTGGGTTTGCAAGAAATCTTTTGCATCTTTATAATATTTATTAACCCCATCCCAGAAAGCCCACTGCATATCAGTATCCAGGTTCATTTTGATGACCCCATAATCAATGGCTTCTTTAATATGGTGCTTTTCAGAACCAGATCCGCCATGAAAAACAAAATTGACAGGATTGGTTTCAGTATTGTATTTGTTTTGGATGAATTCCTGAGAATTTTTCAGGATTTCAGGTCTCAATTCAACATTTCCGGGCTTGTAAACCCCATGAACATTTCCAAAGGAAGCGGCAATTGTAAAGGCATCACTTATTTTCAGTAATTCCTCATAAGCCTGTGCAACCTCTTCTGGCTGTGTATAAAGGCGGGAGCTATCCACATCTGTATTATCTACACCATCTTCTTCTCCACCGGTAATTCCAAGTTCAATTTCCAGGGACATCCCCATTTTACTCATTCTTTCAAGATATTTCTTGCTGATGGAAATATTCTCGCTAAGAGATTCCTCTGACAGATCTAACATATGAGAACTGTAAAGAGGTTTGCCTGTTTGTTGAAAGTACTTTTCTCCGGCATCCAACAATCCGTCAATCCATGGAAGAAGCTTTTTTGCAGCATGATCGGTATGAAGCACAACAGGAACTCCGTAATATTCAGCCATTGTATGTACATGATAGGCACCAGAAATACCGCCCGCAATAGCAGCCTTCTGGTCTTCATTTGAAATGCCTTTTCCTCCAAAAAAAACAGCACCTCCATTTGAAAACTGGATGATCACAGGAGAATTTACCTTTGCAGCTGTTTCCAAAACTGCATTAACTGAATTTGTTCCTATGACATTTATTGCAGGGATGGCAAAATTGTTCTCATTTGCATAATCAAATAATTCTTTCACTTCATCACCAAATAAAACACCTGATCTGAATTTTTTTGTAGCCATTATTATATGATTTAGTAAGTTTAATATTTCTTTAACCAAAAGATAACTTTAGATATTGTAAAGATAATACAATGGAAATTGGATTTCCTTCCAATTATTGAATTCTTTCAATTTTGATCTTAGTTCCTTTTTCAAGGTGATACTTTTTGTTGTAAACAACCACATCTGTACTTTCTCCTGAAATGTTAGACAGGCTTAAATCAATTTCATTTATATACAAATTCAGGATATTCTTACGGAATCTTACATTAAATGAATAGGAAGTCCAGTTTTGCGGAATCAATGGAGAGAAATTTAATAGATTATTTCTAACTCTCATGCCTCCAAAACCTTCTACTACCGACATCCATGTCCCTGCCATACTGGTAATGTGTAAACCTTCTTCTACTTCTTTATTGTAATCATCCAGGTCGAGTCTTGCAGTTTGAAGATAAAAGTCATAAGCTCTGTCGATGTCTCCAGTTTTTGACGCAAGTATCGAATGCAAACAGGCAGAAAGAGAAGATTCATGAACTGTTCTGGGTTCATAATAATTAAAATTCCTTTTTATACAATCCTGGTCAAATCTTTCTTCCAGCATATAAATACCCTGCAAGACATCTGCTTGTTTGATAAAAGGAGAGCGCAAGATCCTGTCCCAGGACCAATATTGATTTATAGGTCTTTCATTCGTATCAATATCAGAAACCAATAATTGTTCTTTGTCGAGATAGCCATCCTGTTGAAGAAACACTTTCTCATTTTCATGGTATGGATAATGCATGTTTTGAATGATCCTTTTCCAAAGCACAGTTTCTTCAGCTTCTTTGAAGTTTAGTTTTTGAATTTTGTCTGCAAATTTTTCAGGATGATCTTTTTTTAGCTGGTCAAGGCTTTGGATGGTATATTCCAGGGTCCAGGTAGCAATAGTATTGGTGTACCAATTATTATTTACATTGTTTTCATATTCATTCGGTCCGGTTACACCCAGGATAACATATTGCCCTTTTTCAGGAGAGAAATTTACTCTTTGTGACCAAAATCTTGAAAGGGCAATCAGAACATCGACTCCATAATTATTTATGTATTTATTATCTCCGGTATAACGGGTATAGTTATAAATAGCAAAAGCAATGGCTCCGTTTCTGTGTATTTCTTCAAAGGTAATTTCCCATTCATTATGGCACTCTTCCCCATTCATTGTGACCATAGGATACAAAGCGGCACCATTGATAAACCCCAGCTTCTCTGCATTTTCAATTGCCTTTTTCAGATGCTTATACCTGTACATAAGAAGCTTTCTGGCTACTTCTGGTTTTGCAGTACTTAAATAAAAGGGCAGGGCATATGCTTCGGTGTCCCAATATGTACTTCCTCCATATTTTTCTCCTGTAAATCCCTTGGGACCAATATTTAACCTTTCGTCTTCTCCGGTGTAAGTTTGATTCATCTGGAAGATATTAAACCTGATTCCCTGTTGTGCAGCTACATCTCCTTTAATAACAATATCACTTTCCTCCCATTTTTTTACCCAGGCATTTTTTTGCTGACTAAGCATTTCAAAAAAGCCTTTCGAAACTGCACTCTCAAGCAATTTCATAGTAATTGATGTTAAATTGCTTACAGAATGATCTTCTGATGTTATGTTGACTGCATACTTATAGATTACAAGTTCATCATTTTGTTGAACAGGAATACTGGTGGTATTTGCAATGAATTTTTGCCTTGAAATTTTCTCAAGTTCTGGTTGAATAATATTTTGATTTTTCTCAAAAACCAGTTTCATTCCTGTGGACACATAAAAATTTGATTTTTTAGTTTTTCCAATAATATGTCCTGCTCCTGTATCAATATTACTTGAAATTTCATCCCAGAACTTTTCATTATAGTTAGAGTCTTCGTTTTTGACATCCAGGTCAATATAAGGTGTAAAGCGAATATTGCCAGAGAAATTCAAAGCTTTTATTTTTAAACGAATTACTCCGGTTTCAGTATCTACAATGCTTAAAAATCGTTTTGTTTCAACTTCAATTTTCCTGTTTCCTGATTCTGCAGTAAAGGTTCTTTCCAGGAAACCTTCTTTCATATTCAGGACTCTCCGAAAGTTAATTACCTTCCATTTTGCCAGGTCAAGTACCTCTCCATTAATTTCTATATTAATTCCAATCCAGTTTGCTGCATTTAAGACTTTGGCAAAGTACTCGGGATATCCGTTTTTCCACCAACCAACCCTTGTTTTGTCAGGATAATAAATTCCAGCCACATAGCTTCCCTGCAATGAGTCTCCACTATATTGCTCTTCAAAATTGGCCCTTTGTCCAATTTTGCCATTTCCTATTGAGAAGATACTTTCTGATGCCCGGTTCTTTTCGGGGAAAAACCCTTCCTCAATGATTAACCATTCATTATATATTAGTTCAGGACTCATATTTACTATATTGTTTTTTCGTCAACATCTATAACTCTTGAAACCATGATTGCTGCAATAAGAAATGAAACACCACTTGCAACCAGGGCAAAAACCGGATTACCTCCGTATACATATTTTACAATTGGTCCACCGATAATTGCATTGATAATCTGCGGAAGGACAATAAAGAAATTAAATATGCCCATATAAACTCCCATTTTATGCCCGGGGATTGATCCGGCCAATATAGCATATGGCATAGCCAGGATACTGGCCCAGGAAATTCCAATAGCAACCATAGAAAGGATCAGCCAATATTCGTTTGGAGCAAAATAGATTGAAATCAATCCCAACCCTCCAATGCTTAATGAAAAAGCATGAGTTCTTTTTCTTCCGAATATCTTTGCAATTGCAGGTAAAAAGAAAGCATAAATAGCAGATACTGCATTATAAATTCCAAATAATATACCTACCCAATCTCCGGCATTTTGGTAGGCACTGCTGTGAGTGTCGTCAAGAGAAAGACCATATGTGTGATGAGCAATTGCAGGAGTAGTGAAGACCCACATTCCAAAAAGGCCGAACCATGAGAAAAATTGAACCAGACTTAACTGCCTCATGGTAAGGGGCATGTTTCTAAAGTCTGAAAAAATGTTTAGAAGTCCAAGAGATTTTTCATCCTCATTCCCTTTTTCTCTGCCCTGGTTATTGTATTCAGCTAATTCTTCAGGAGGATATTCTTTAGTTGTAAATATTGTAACAAGAATGCTACTAACAAGGACAACAGCTCCGGTAATAAAAGAAAGTAAGAGATTTAAGGGGACGACGCCCGGATCTGCTTCGTTGCTAATACCTACCCAGTTTGTTAATGCATAGGGAAGCCAGGATCCAATCACAGCCCCTATTCCAATGAGAATTGTTTGTACACTGAAGCCCAGGGTTCTCTGGTCAGATGGAAGCAGGTCGGCAACAAGTGCCCGGAATGGTTCCATTGCAATATTAAAAGAGGCATCCATCACCATAAGCATTCCTGCACCAACCCAAAGGGAGGGAAGAAAAGCGGTAAACATATCTGCATTGGGCATTAATATCAAGCCTACCGATGCCAACAGGGCTCCGGTTAAAAAGTAAGGCCTTCTTCTTCCCAGGCGTGTCCACGTTCTGTCACTGTAATAGCCAATGATTGGCTGAACAATCATTCCGGTTAAAGGAGCAATAATCCAAAACCATGAAAGTTCGTGAACATCAGCTCCAAAAATTTGTAAAATCCTACTTGCATTTGCATTTTGCAAGGCAAAACCCATTTGAATTCCCAGGAACCCAAAGCTCATATTCCATATCTGCCAAAATGTTAAACGGGGTTTTATTTTCATACTGAAAGCTTAAAAATTCGCACACACAAAAAGAGGGGAATTCAGACTTCCAAATGTAAAGATAAAAATCGAATAGAAAAGCCTTATTTAATTAAAATACAGGTAGATGGAGTCTTGGGTTTAATGGTTTTCATAAAGCTCATATTGCAAACGTTTGCGAGAGTTGAAAGCTGTTTATTGCCAGGAGTGTTTTTTTGATTTTATTATGGCTTTTTTGAGAAATCCAGCCACAAAAGCAGACAAGAATGGCTTAAGAGAGGAAATTAATGGACTTTAACAATTTTTTGGAGGTGATAGAAATCTTCACAACTGAGTTTTAAAAAATAAATGCCGGGAGGCAAATCCAGGGTAGAAAGTTGCACAACTGAACCCTTAAAGTGAAGTTTCTTAATAACAGTTCCCGTAATATTCAGTATTTCAGCATTAAAAGAAGGTGAATGGAGTGGTGTTATTTTAATAAATATTTCATCCCGAAAAGGGTTAGGAAATACAAGAACCTCGTCTGAATTGTATTGAGCAGGAATACCGACCTGACCTATATGAACATTCAATACCACCGGATTGCTATAGCAATTTGAACTATCTGTCTCAACCAGGCTTATACTTCCTGTTCCGTATATTTTCCAGGTAACTTTGATTCTTGAAGTTCCCTGACCCGAGTGAATTTTGCCTCCGGTTACTTCCCAATAATAACTTGAGCCCACATGAGCTTGTACATAATATTCATGGCGACTTCCGTATTCCACAAGGCTGTCTCCAAATATATGTCCGGGATCAACTAGAGGAGGTTCAGTTAGTATAATGCTGTCTTTAGCTGTATTTAAATCATTGTCTGTTACAATAACAAGGTAGTACCTTCCGGCTTCAAGAGAATCAACATCATTCCCTATAGTCATTGCATCATCATCCCAGGAATAGGAGTAAGGAGGAGTTCCACCTGAAGCACTGGCAATTGCCCATCCGTCATTGTATCCGTAACAGGAAATGTTCGAACTATCGCTTATGCTAACAGAAAGAGGGAAAGCACTTTGGGAATAATAATATTCAAGTCTATACAAATACTCCCATAAAGCGGAAGTAGAATTCCAGCTATGTCCTTCTTCCAGGGACAGTTCGCCGTATTCACCAAACTCATATATATAGCGATTATGCACGTCCCAACCGGAATAAGAACTATTCCAAATGAAATACCGAATCATAGTATTTTGCAAAATTTCATTATAACTGTAATCATATAATACAAAATTTATCCATTCTGTTCCGGTCCATGATTGATATTTCTTTTCAATTACCTGGTTTGCACCATTGTATTTAAAACTAATTAATGTAAAAAAATTCCAGTCAGACAGGTTTGTATCCCATATTTCCTGAAGTTCACTTACAAATAAGCGAGATGAGTCATAATCATAAAAACTTTGATTTCCATTTACCCATGTATTGTTGTCAGGATCCCATTTCTGTCTTAGGAAATGGATTTTTCTATTGTCTTCAAATTCATAGATAAACTGATAGTCATTGATAAATCTGGAACTATCTGTATTCCAGTATTGCCTCAGGTAGTGAGTCCAGTTACCCAATAAATCAAAATCGTATGAATATTTTGAGACTGTATCCCAATTCTGACTTGTTTCATTCCACGAAAATGCCAGGTAATGGTCCAGAAGTAATGAGGGCTTGTAGGTATATTCTCTTTTACTGGCTGGCAGCCATATGCCTGATTGCTGAGACCAGGAACTAACTAACTTATGTGTTAACAAGCCATTATCATCGTAAAATCTTTCATCAGAAGTCTGGTTTATCCAGTTTTCAGAGATAGAATTCCAGGATCTGATTATTTTGAGACTTATAAAGTTTTGTTCATTGTAGGAAAAAAGGGTGCTCTGGTTTTCTCCCCAGTCTGTTTGAATGACATCGTAAGTATAATAATATATTGAGTCGAGCCTTATATCTGGAGATTTCAAATTTTTTAATACGGCAATGGAATATGGATTGTATATGGAATCAGGATAACTATTCGATAGGGAATAAAGATCGGAATGCATATTTTGCCCATATAAATGACTGGTAATAAACAATAACAATATATGAATAATAAGCTTCATTCAATATTTAGTCTAAGTATGATAACTAAGCAGTGTCTATTTGATATTTTTATAAAAAAAGCTAATAAACAGATTCTGATTATACGTGTTTAAACCCTGTATGGTTACTATGAAACAGGTTCCAGAAGCTGAATGCTGTAGTTTTTCAATTCCCTGGCCAGCTTTTTTGCATTACCGGAATATAAATTTAGTGTATTCCAGAAATCGGGTCCATGATTTTTATGCTTAGTATGTACCAGTTCATGCAAAAGGACATAATCTATTAAATGTGAAGGAAGTCTCATTAGATTTACATTCAGACTGATGTTGTTCTTTGAGGAACAACTTCCCCATAAAGTTTTTTGATTTCTTAGAGATAGATTTTTATACTTTAGCTCAAATTTTTCAGATATGGTTTTTAATCTTTCCGGAATATACTCTTTCGCTTCTATTCGTAAGGTACTGATTATAGCTTCCCTGATAAAAGCCTGAATATCACGATCTTCAATCTTGAGTTGTTCGGGAATTTTTATCTTAACCAGTTCGGGACTTATTCGAAAACTAATTTTTTGTTGACCTTCCCGGCTAATTATTAACTCATGATTCCAGGTTTTAAACTTTGTATTTTCCGTAAAAATTATTATTCTCCCGGAAAAATCTCCAAATTTGCTAATATGTTTTAGAATCCATTTTTTTTTCTTTTGAGCAAAAATTTTTCCGGCACGGTAAGGAGCCCATTGAGGCAGGATTGTTTGTACCTCTCCCCCATGTTTTATTCGAATGCTTATTCTTTTGGCTTTCTTGCTTTTCCTGATAGTTATCTCACCTATATCTTCAATAAAAAGAGTTCTCATTATATGCGCAATTCGGTATATTTTCCAGTTTCAATAAACAAATCTAAACAAATAAGCTACCAAAGATAATGTATTTAGCC
>JAYEGO010000329.1:0-2947 GCA_034659155.1 Bacteroidota bacterium
CTTCCTCATAAATATATGCTCCAATCAATATGCTGTCAATATTAGTAGAAGTCCATTCAAAAGTAATAGCATCTCCAAGATAGTAAGAGTCCTTATCTTGTGGCTTCACAAAGCTTAATGTCCTGGCAGGAGTTGTAGTAATATTGACCATTGCAGGTGCTGATTGAAGATTTAGACTGCCATCTTCAGCTACAACCCATATATCATAAGAAACTTCAGGACTCGCTCCTTCAATTACTTCAAAATAATCAGTGTTTGCAGCTTCAACAATAATGTTTCCCGTTGGAAGAACATGCACTGTATCATAATCAACTCCGGCCTTTACCTGGTCAGCTGTGGGAGCTGTTGATCCGGCAAAAACAACTATATAATAAGCTATTCCCGGCTCATCCATATTTACCACCAGGGTACCTTTATTATCAACTACATTTATAGCATTTGGGTAGCCAGTAGTCCAGACAGGAGGATCAAGATCGGGTACCCCAATCCAGTCTTTAATATCAAAGTCCCATGGTGCAGCTTGAGTCCCATCTCCACCACCACTATCGTTATCAATATTCCATTCTGCCACGTTCCATGTTGGATTTCCAGTTATTACCGTAGCAACTCTTTCAGCTCTGCCATCCTCAAATTCATGGTTTGTCCCAGAGCCATCTTCGCCTGGAACTCCGAATTGATCAACGAGAGTATTTGAACCATTATATAATTCCAGATTATCGTCTCCATTACTTCCAGCAACATTATTGTCTGCTCCATCAAACTGGTCGGGAGCAACACCATAGGCTGCCTCAAAGTCAGTGTCTGCAACACCTGTTGCAATAATGTAGAATCCATTTGCAGGAATCGTTCCCGTTAATGCCAGGGTTTGACTTACTGTGGCACTTGCATTTGTATATTTATCGATACGCCACCCACTTCCTTCTGTAAAATCAACCGCTGTTGAGCCGGCATTGAATAATTCAATATACCTCAAGCCTGCATTATTATTTGGGTCAGCAAGCTCAGTTATAAAAACTTGTGCGTTTAGCCAGCCAATACTTAGTATTGAAAGACTAAATGCGAATAAAAATTTAAAGAGTAAAGATTTTTTCATTTTATTGAATTTTAGTTTGTATTAATTGATTTGATATTTATTTCTAAAAAGGGGAGTAAATTTATTTAATTATTCCTACAATTTAGGCTATGCCTGAAGATTGTTTTCAACATGTTTTGATCAGGTATAGAATTTTTGTTGATAAAGTTTATTTCCTGATAGATTAAGTAAACAAATATGAGCTTTATCCTTGTTTTGATCATTAAGCTTTTGTTAATATTGCATTAAATATTTAATATATGATATCTACAATTTTCAATCACAGGTCAATCAGACAATACAAGAAGGATGCAATTGACGAACTGGTTCTGGAAGAGATTCTTACAGCCGGAGCCAGGGCTTCAACAACTGGGAATATGCAGGTGTATTCTATGGTAGTAACAAGAGATACTGCCCTGAAAGACAAACTCTGGGAATCTCATTTTAAGCAGGATATGGTAAAACAGGCACCGGTAGTAATCACCTTTTGTGCTGACTTTAACAGATTCAATAAGTGGTGTAAGTTTAGGAATGCTGTTCCGGGCTATGATAATTACCTTTCATTTTTTACGGCCGCCATTGATGCCCTTTTGGCAGCGCAAAATGTTGCTGTGGCTGCAGAGGATCATGGACTTGGTATCTGCTACCTGGGAACTACTACGTATATGGCTGATAAGATCATAGAAACCCTTGACCTTCCCAGGGGAGTGGTACCGGTTACCACCCTGGTAGTGGGTTATCCTGATGAATCTCCCGGTTTGACAGACAGACTTCCTCTGGATGCAGTTGTCCATAAAGAAAAGTATACAGATTTTAGTGCGAATGATATAGATAGTTTGTATGCAGAAAAAGAAGCCCTGCAGGAAACTCTTGACCTGTTAAAAGAAAATGATAAGGAAACTTTAGCACAGGTGTTTACTGATAACAGGTACACTAAAAAAGACAATGAGTTTTTTTCTGAAAAATTTCTCGAGGTAATCAGGAAACAGGGATTTTGAACCAGAGAGCTTGACTTTAACATTCTAGTTACTCCTTCCAAAACAAGTTAGCTATAGCGACTACATTAAATATGTGTGGCAAGATACTCGTCAGACCACTATTAGTTAGTTCATTAAGTAAAAAGATAAGTCAATCTGCTTGTTACAACCATGAGTGGTCAGACGAGTAAATACTTGATTAATTTAAATGTTAGTGTCACTTGCTTTTGACAATTGCATGACCATCGTCTGACTATTATATGACTATTGCATGACCATTGAATAAGGACTAATCTTTCCTGTGTACATAAATTGAGTTTGCCTGGGCCGTAGCAGTCATAACAATATCATTTAAGTTCACATGCTCGGGTTGATTTACCGAAAACCAGATTACCTCCGCAACATCTTCACCACTGAGAGGCGTCATTCCCTGGTAGGGAACTTTTGCTTTTTCACTGTCTCCGTCAAAACGTACAACTGAAAATTCGGTTTCAACCAGACCCGGAGCTATTGAGGTAACCTTAATGCCATGTTTTAAAAGGTCAATCCTCATTCCCTTGCTCAGTGCATCAACAGCGTGTTTTGTGCCACAATAAACAGCTCCGTTTTCATAAACCTCTTTTCCTGCAGTAGATGATATATTTACTACATGTCCTTTTTTATTTTTCACCATAAGCGGAAGGATTGCCCTGGAAATATAAAGCAGTCCTTTGATATTCGTATCAATCATTCTTTCCCAGTGATCAATTTCCCCATCCTGTATATGAGCCAGCCCAGCAGCCAGCCCTGCATTGTTTACAAGAATGTCAATTTCTTTCCAATGTTCAGGAAGATCAGCTATGGATTCATTCACTTCATCCAGCTTTCTGACATCAAAATTCAGAGCCAGGACTTTAAT
>JAYEGO010000330.1:0-2945 GCA_034659155.1 Bacteroidota bacterium
AATTCTATATATTTGCAGGTAATTTATTTTACAAAACATATATGGACGGATGAAAAAACAATTCACACTTTTTTTTGCATTAATTATACTTACAGGTATTCTTAGCTCATACAGGAATTCCCCCGAGGGCGATAAGATAAAGATTGGGCTGGAGATTGGAAACCAGGCTCCCGAGCTTATATTTAAGGATCCTGATGAACATCCAATAACGTTATCTTCGTTAAAAGGCAAAATGGTTCTCATAGATTTCTGGGCTTCCTGGTGTCCCCCATGCAGAAGGGAAAACCCTAATCTGGTGAAATCTTATAAGCTTTATAAGGACCGTAAATTTCAAAATGGGACTGGATTTACCATCTACAGTGTTTCTCTTGACAAGTCCAAAAATAGTTGGATGTCAGCCATAGATCAGGACAAGCTTTCCTGGGAATATCATGTAAGCGAACTGAAAGGCTGGAACTCACAAGCTGCAAAAACTTATGGTGTTCATGCCATTCCAGCCAATTTTCTGATTGATGGTAACGGAATCATTGTAGCAAGAGATCTTCGTGGCTCTTTTCTCATGCAAAAGCTTCAAGGTCTGGCAAAATAAATTGTTGTGCCATGAAGTCGTATCTTATCACGGAACAAGGTTCTGGTTGTTGAGTAAACTTTATCTTTCCTTTTAATTTTTCGCATACTGCCTGCTACACCTTGTCTTGCCCTGATATATGTCTACAGGATTAGCATTCCTCCATGCGAAAAAATTGTCATCGCGAGTGAAACGAAGCGATCTCCACGAATTTTCCGTATGATTTGCGAGTTTTACACTCACCTCTTCTTCACTCATCTCTCTACCTTGATTTTGCGGTCCGAAACAGCATCTAATTATAATATTGCGTTTCGATCCGGACCTCTTTTGCGATGTTCCCTTTTTACACCAGGCTAAAGCCCGGTGCTGTTTTTCTTGGGACATTCCTGTCCTTGCTCATCTCTCACTATTCATTTCTTCTTTCTTCTCATTAGCCTTCTTTTAACCCGGAAAATGCATGCATTTTCTACGATTAAGACTATACCAACAAATTTGGATCATTTCATTACCCCAAATTTGGGTATGTCTAAATCGGGATTTACTTCGTGAGCTCCCCTTGGTCGGTTCCCGCTTTGCTTCCCACTATCCTTCCCACATTCATACAATGCGCTTCGCTTTTGTATGAATAAAGCGGGTTAATATCATGCCAATTTGTCTGAAATTTTGATTTGGCAAGTAATTTGAATAAAAAGAAAAAAGATATATAGAATTGAATTAAGTTGAAGATATGACTGAAAAAAGTAAGACCGGAAAAACAGCAAAGCCTAAATCAAAGGCTGCTGCAAAAAAAACATATAGCAAAAGTTCTAAGAAAACCAGTGAAAAAACTACCCCTAAATCAGCAACAAAGGAACAAAAAGAACAACAGGACTGGAAAGATAAGTACTTGAGACTTTCAGCCGATTTCGACAATTACAGGAAGAGGACTCTGAAAGAAAAAGCAGATTTAACAAAATTTGCCGGTGAAGAGATCTTGCGGGATTTCCTGCCTGTGGCAGATGATATGGACCGTGCCATTCAATCAATGGAAACTACCAGGGATCTTCAATCTATAGAAAAAGGTATTTTGCTGATATCCAGCAAACTATCAGATTTCCTGACAAAAGAAGGGATTCAGGAAATAGAGTGTTTGCATAAAAGTTTTGATCCTGAAAGTCATGAAGCCCTTACCAAAATACCTGCGCCCAAGAAAAATTTAAAAGGGAAAGTGGTTGATGTAATAGAGAAGGGTTATTATTTAAAGGGGAAAATTATCAGGTATCCAAAAGTAGTAGTTGGTGAATAACTAATTATCAGCGGAATCTTTTCATTAGGTTTCCATAAATCAAATCTGCAATATGGCCAAAAGAGATTATTATGAAATACTAGAGGTTTCCAAAAATGCTTCTAAAGAAGAGATCAAGAAATCTTATAGAAAAAAGGCTCTGAAGTACCATCCGGATAAGAATCCTGATGACAAAGCTGCAGAGCAAAAATTTAAGGAAGCTGCTGAAGCATATGAGGTACTTAGCAATGATGATAAAAAGGCCAGGTATGATCGCTTTGGCCATGCAGGTATGAGTGGTGCTGCAGGAGGGCAGGGATTCGGCGGATTTACAGACATAGAAGATATTTTCTCACAATTTGGAGATATTTTTGGAGGTCATTTTGGCGGAGGAGGGTTTGGTGGATTTGGTGGCGGTGGTCAATCTCGCCGAAGGGTTAACAAAGGAAGTAATCTCAGGTTAAAAGTGAAGCTCAATCTTTCGGAAATTGCCAATGGCGTTGAAAAAAAGATGAAGGTTACCAAATATGTGACATGCGAAACATGCGGAGGAAATGGAGCCGAAAAATCATCCGGGTTTTCAACATGCTCAACCTGTAATGGAAGCGGACAGGTTACCAGGATATCCAATACTTTTCTGGGTCAGATGCAAACTACCACCAGTTGCCCTGTTTGTGGCGGGGAAGGAAAGATTATCAGCAAGAAATGTACTTCCTGTCATGGTGAAGGAATTGTAAAGGGAAGCGAGGTTATTAAGGTTAATATCCCGGCCGGAGTTGCAGAAGGAATGCAACTAAATGTTTCTGGAAAAGGGAATGCCGCCCGCAGGGGTGGAATCAACGGAGACCTTATGGTGCTGATAGAGGAGGAAAAGCACACTGAATTACTTCGGGATGGTAATGACCTGATTTATTCTCTGTTTATTAGTATTGCTGATGCTTCTCTTGGCACTAATTCGGAAATTCCAACAGTTGACAATCCCGTTAAAATAAAAATTAATCCTGGAACCCAACCTGGTAAAATACTTCGGTTGCGTGGAAAAGGTTTGCCTGAAGTGAATGGGTATGGGAAAGGTGATCTTCTGGTGAATATAAATGTCTGGATCCCAAAAAG
>JAYEGO010000331.1:0-2943 GCA_034659155.1 Bacteroidota bacterium
TTTTCCTCAACATTTAAAACTGCAAACTCTGATGCCGCAACCATGCCCCCAGTTTTTACAAGAGGGAACCATATTTCATTCATAATATCAGCATCATAAGCTTGAAACTCTTTATGTTTAAAAGGGGTAAAAGTACTGCTATATGCAGCCTGGTTAAAAAGCTTTCCTGCCTGAAATTCAATATACTGTCCGTCATTATCTGTAAGCAGGTCTTCCCATATCATTCCCTGTCTCGAAAGACCCCATATCCAAAGTTTCTTCCCGGGCTTATCATCATAGGAAACCAGATGCCCAAAACCAAAATCATCATCAAGCCAGTAACCCCCAAAGAAATTTGTGTAAGAATTAATTACATGGTAAGATTTATAAAAACCAAAATTGTTGTTTTCATAAAATGAAAGATCGCGGTTATTCTCATTTGGCCATGTACCATATTCCCCTCCATGTCCAATATAATGATCTCCGGGATAAATAAAATGCAGGTTGCCGGAGGCTTTTGCTGCAGCATTCATCCAATGGTAATATGTAGTTGGGACAGGAGTCAGATTAAACCATGATGCTTTTGTTTCAAAGTATGCTTTATCTTTTTGAAGTAAAATTTCCACATTCCATTTCGTCCGGGAAGGAAGGTCAAAGGCTCCAACTGTGCATGAGACACTTCCATCGGCATTCTTATTTATGGTATAATCAACCGGAGTAGAGCAGCTTGGTATATGTCCGATGTCTCCAAAGTTGTATTCCAGTCCACCTGAGGTCCATGGTCCCCGCATAGCTATATCCCTGAATTTGACAACATTATTATAATACAAAAATTCCTCACCTGTTGATTTCTCAACAGCACCCCACACTTTACCTCCAATATCTGGACATACATAAACTTTTATGTAGTCATTTTCCAGTATCACCATTTTCCATTTTTTTTGAATACTGTTGTTGGTGTATCCATCAAACCTGAAGTATGGATATATCCGGCTAATATTCGGTATAGGATCAGGATCTGAGAACTGATAAGTTTTCATAGTCACATTTTCCACCCGTATGGTAGCTTTTTGTGCTGTGAGAATGCCAGATGAACAAATCAGAATTACTAGAATAGAATATAGCTGCCTCATAGTAAGTGTTTTGACTTTAGTTTTTCTTGTCTGCAATACAAAGTAAACTATGATTACTTTGATATTTCAGCACATATAATTATAGGTATTATATTCTATCACACAAAATACAATATAAATTAGTATGATTTTTTTTGCAATGCTTTATTGAATTTTTACTTTTGTCGGACTTAAGTACTTTTAACCGGAGAGGTGGGAGACCTGTCTGCCGGCAGGCAGGGTGGCTTAACCGAGGAGGAGCCTTGCGACGAGGAGCTCACGAAACCTGGAACATCGTGACAGGTTGAGTAATCCACTCCCGATACATCGGGACTAAACTGGCGTACTCTTATCGGGTACCGGGGGTTCGACCCGAGAAGCACCGTGCCTGCTGGCAGGCAGGGAGCGACGAGAGCATGAGCCCTGATTTTTGTCGTCAGGTTGATATTGAACTTCTCATGAAGTGAACGATTTACTGAGAAGTGGTAAGGTAAGTCAGGGCGAATAATCCCAAGGGTGAGTAATTTAGTGATGTTCTTTTACATTTTTTGAATATAATTAATAAGTATTATTAACCGGAGAGGTGGGAGAGTGGCTTAATCCACCAGTTTGCTAAACTGGCGTACTCTTATCGGGTACCGGGGGTTCGAATCCCCCCCTCTCCGCAACACAATAAAAACCACGCGATCAGCGTGGTTTTCTATTTTTAAGTACCCGTCAAAAGCTTGCTTTTGTAAGGGGACTTCGAAATAGAAAATACAGACGGCGAAGCCGGATGGTTTTTTATTGTGTTGCAGGGTTTTCTATATAGGGATCACGACCACGACGAAGGAGTGGGAGTAATCCCCTATAATCTTAAAATAATCAACAATTATTCTTACTGCTATAGCAGTAATTTTATCTATTATCTCCCATATTATATGCAAAAACATATATTATTCAATATTTTTACCGCCATGGCAGTATGTTTATGCGATTATATTCAGTATTGCTTTGAAAATAGAATATAAACTTGTATTTTTACCGCCATAGCAGTATATCTATGACTACTTTTAAACAAATATCTGAAGTGGTTCAATCCTGCAGGAAAAAAGCAGGTTTAAGTCAAAAGGCTCTTGCTGACCTGGCCGGGGTTGGAAAGACAGTTATTTACGACATAGAGAAGGGTAAAGAATCTGTAAGGTTCAATACACTTAAAAATGTACTGGATGTTCTGAACATAAAAATTGAATTAATTGAACCAATAAAATAAAGCTGAAGCCTGTTAAAATGAGATATGCCAGGATTTACATACACGGAATAGAAGCAGGAATTCTTATAGAAAGTGAGAAAAACAGAAATTACATCTTCAGGTATGACCCTGACTATTCAGGAGAACCTGTATCGTTAACAATGCCTGTTGAAAAAAAAGATTTCAACTTTAACAATTTCCCTCCCTTCTTTGACGGATTACTCCCGGAAGGTGTACAACTTGAGGGATTACTGCGTAACCGGAAGATAGACAGAAGTGATTATTTCAAACAACTGGTCTCAACCGGAGCCGACCTGGTTGGTGCAGTAACAGTGGAGGCCATAAATGAATAAGTGTTCGATCACATATGAAGAATGCAGCAGTAAGTATTCTGGGAAGGGTTTAAAATTATTATCTCCCTCCTTAAAGAAATTAGATGACCTGGAATATTCTGCCGAAGAGCAGAGGAAGCAGGCTTTCCTAAGGTCATACAAAATGTCGATTCAGGGGATGCAACCAAAGTTAAGTGCAATATTGAGTCCTTCCGGTTCTTCTTTCAAGATTGTTGATATAAAAGGCAGGTATATTTTAAAACCTCAGCATCAATATTATCCTCAGTTG
>JAYEGO010000332.1:0-2931 GCA_034659155.1 Bacteroidota bacterium
ACCAAAAAGATGATCGTGGAGGGTAAAATTTCTGAAGATGTTATTTTCGACAACTATGATATTTCAAGCAAGATCATTGAGGTTAACCTTGAAAAAAATAAAGACAAGGCAAAGAAGCTCGCTAATTGGGAAAATGTCAGGGGAAATATCGATCTGATATTTGAACCTTTTGCTACCTGTGAAGCCATCATTAAGATTTACACTCCAAAATTCCAGGAAAATCCTGAAGATCTTAAAATGCTTAAAAAGCTGGTCAAGCTGCTTGATAGGAAAAAATGTACAGACGATCCTTTATATTTCGATGCAACCGTAAAGCTTTATAAACTTGAGCCTTCGCCGGAATCAGCTTATCTTATTGGAAAAATGCTGATGAAAAATGAGGAGTTCAGTAAGGCTATTGATTACCTTAAAGAAGGTGAAAAGCTTGATGACAGCGACGACAGGGCAGATTGTTTTCTGTATATAGCTGAATGCTACAGAATTGGAAAAAATTACAGCCAGGCCAGAAGTTATGCTCTTAAAAGTATTAATGAACGTCCTGGCAATGGAAATCCATATATTATGATCGGGGATATGTATGCTGCAAGCTCTAACAGCTGTGGAAGTAACGATCTGGAAAAGAAAGCCGTATACTGGGTTGCTGTCGACAAATATTACAAAGCTAAACAGGTTGATCCGGAAATTGCTGAGGTGGCTAGCGACAGGATCAGGTCATACTCTATTCATTTTCCACCCAAAGAAGACATTTTCTTCCACAACCTGAATGAGGGAGATGAATATATAGTGGAATGCTGGATCAACGAAAAGACGAAGATCAGGGCAGCCAAATAATTAATAAATTCAAAGGAATTGAAGCCCCTTTTTAAGGAATTCAGAAAATATCATTTATTGAAAAGCATTGTTATGATCTTCATAATAGCAATGCTTTTTGCTTGTAAAAACAAGATGAGTGATGTGACTGCCATTGATTTTAATGACACCCTTCCAGATATTTCGGCAAAGAATATTGAATTTACCTTTAGTGATTCAGCCCGGGTGCAGGTCAGGCTTGCCGGGCCGGTAATGTACGCCTACGAAGGTGAAGAGCCTTATATGGTATTCCCTAAAGGCTTTATTGTCGAATTTTATGATTCCCTCTTAAACATAACAACAACCATCACCGGGGAGTATGGTATACATTACAGGGAAAAACGTCTGATGGAAGCCCGGAATAATGTGATTGTAACCAATTACGAAACAGGTGAAAGGCTCGATACCGAAGAGTTGATCTGGGATCAGAAGCAGGAATTGATCTTTTCAAATAAGTTTGTGAAAATAACTTCGGAAGATGGTGTAATTTATGGAGATGGCCTGGAGGCAGAACAGGATTTTTCGAAACGCCGCATCATAAATCCTTCCGGAGAAATTGAGGTGAAAGAAGACGAAGAACAAGGCAACTGATGGACAACACACTAATTATTCTGATATCTTTATTGTTTTCGGCATTTTTTTCCGGGATGGAAATCGCATTTATCAGCTCAAGTAATCTAAAAATAGAACTTGATAAAGGCAAGGGAATGGTATCAGGGCGCATTTTATCGCGCTTTAACCAACATCCGTCACGATTTATTGGTGCCCTGCTTTTAGGAAATAATATCGCTCTCGTTATTTATGGTATTGCTATGGCTAAATTGTTCGAACCGGTAATTATCGGTTTATTACCCAAAAGCCTGGCCATCGAATACATAATATTGCTGATACAAACAATTGTTGCAACTCTGATCATTTTGTTCACAGCTGAATTTCTACCTAAAGTATTGTTCAGGCAAAATTCCAACGCCATACTTAATTTCTTTGCCATACCGGTATTGCTTTTCTTTTACCTTTTTTTTCCCATTATCTATTTGTTTACAGGAATGGCTGCCTGGATATTAAAGGTTTTCTTTAGAATTAAATCACTTGACCAGGCCTATGTTTTTACCCCTATCGACCTGAATGATTACATCAAGAAGTTTATGGGTGAGGGCCTGAACGAAAGTGAGGTTACACAAGAAATACAAATGGTTCAGAATGCAATGGATTTCACAAATATTAAATTGCGGGCGTGTATGGTACCTCGTACGGAAATTATTGCCGTGGAAGAAAGTGATACGCTGGATTCCCTCAGGAAAATGTTTATCGAAAACGGATTTTCAAAAATTTTGATTTACAAGGATTCTACAGATAATATCATTGGGTATACACATTCGTCTGATATGTTTAAAAGCCCAAAAGACATTAAATCTATTACACGTTCTGTTTTTTATGTTCCCGAAACCATGTTTGCAAACGATGTCTTGTCAATGTTTTTTAAACAACATAAAAGCATTGCAATTGTGGTAGATGAATTTGGAGGAACTGCCGGTATCGTAACTATGGAAGACATAATTGAAGAAATATTCGGTGAAATTGAAGATGAATATGATGATGATGAATTTATTGAAAAGAAAATATCTGATAATGAGTTTATTCTGTCAGGAAGACTGGAGATTGATTACCTGAATGAAAAATATAATTTTAATTTCCCTCAATCCGATGATTATGAGACGGTTGCGGGTTTAATAATTAGCAGTCACGAAAGTATCCCAAACCTCAAAGAGGAGATCATCATAGGGCGTTTTTGCTTTATTATTCTGCAGGCCAGCGAAAACCGTATCGAGCAGGTGCGCTTAATAATCACTTGATTTTGTTCACAAATTCAAATTAAATTATACCTTTGCAAATTCTTTAAAAATAATAGAAAATGGCTGTAATTGGATATATTAGAAAGCATTCAGCAATCGCTGTAATTTTAGTTGGGATATCACTTGTTGCTTTTTTGGTTGGACCAAACCTTATTGATTGGGCCAAGAATGTTCTTGGATATTCAAGCGGACCCGGAACCCAAAGAGAGGTTGGTATTATTAATGGTCA
>JAYEGO010000333.1:0-2929 GCA_034659155.1 Bacteroidota bacterium
ATCCTCGACTCATCAAAAAACCTTCCATCTTTCAGCCTGAGTCCCATAGTTTGTGGGTATTCAGGTCCAACTTCCATAACGTCCACTTCAATTTGTTGATTTTCATCTTCAACCGGCCTTCTGTAATTCCCCCATCCAATATGTTGCTGGGTTCCAGCAGCAGCCAGTACTTTAGGGTGCAAGATAAGAGCCTCCCTGTATCGATTGATTATATCAGGACCGGCTGGTATCACTATTACTTTATCACGGTCATACCCCAGGTCAAGTGTTTCCTGGTAAGTTGCATTCCCCGCAAAAACAAATCCTGAAATAAGAGCCATAACAGATATAGCAAATTGTATAGTAAGAAAGATCCTGGATAGCATTCCAGCACTTCCAAGCCTTGTCTTTCCTTGAAGTATGGCAATAGGACTGAATGAACTAATATATAATGCCGGATAGCCCCCGGCAAGAAATCCAGCAATAATAAGAAGAGCAAGCAGAAAAAACCAGAAATTTACATATTCTGAAAAATTCAAGCTAATATCCATATATTCCCACATACTGCTATAGGCAGGTACAAGGAATTTTGAAATTCCAATCCCCACAAATAAAGCCAGCAAAGTGATCAATAAGTTCTCAAATAAGAACTGCACCATCAATTGCCTCTTATGACCTCCAAGCATCTTCCTCAATCCAATCTCCTTCAGTCGTTTCCCTGCAGCAGCAATTGCAGTATTTGCAAAATTGAAAGCCGCGATCAACAATATTAAAATAGCCATTATAGGAGGAGCAACTACTTGAGCAGGATGAATACCAGGGAACAATCCATTAGACCATATCTCACGTGTATTTTTACCCACTTCTTTTAATGGTACCAGCTTAAATCCTGTAATAACAAAGTCTTCCCGTGCTTTATTCTGTACCGGCACGTATTCCGATAAGCCCTGTAATATTCCATCCAGAGATGATGAATTCGGCACAAGCAAGAACAAAGCCCTTGCCCAGCTCTTCCAATCTGTATCGTTAATTTTCCACATTTTTAGGAAATTATCGGCATGTGTAAGCACATCAATTCTGAAACTTGAATTATCCGGAAGATCCTCAAATATGCCGGAAATAGAATAAACAAATTCTTCGTTTTCATCATTGAAAATTGACATGGTTTTTCCCAGTGGATTTTCATCTCCGAAGAGGACTTCAGAAAGCTCATGGCTGATAAAAACACTCCCCTTGTCTTTGATCATGGATTTTGTCCCTGATAATAGATGGAAAGTGAAAATATCCAGAAACCCGGGATCAACATAAGAAATACTA
Organism: Bacteroidota bacterium; assembly: GCA_034659155.1. Classification (GTDB taxonomy): domain Bacteria; phylum Bacteroidota; class Bacteroidia; order Bacteroidales; family VadinHA17; genus JAYEGO01. Next base: position 1,297 of record JAYEGO010000333.1, read on the forward strand.
CGAGTAAAGACATCATGATCAACCTTAACCGGAGACCAGGACCTGAATAAACGGGCAGACTTTTCAATTCCGGGAATATCCTTCATTATTTCCAGACCAAGTGTAGCGGGCACTAATCCATATTCCTGATCTCTCCCCTGCATATCACGAAAACTATTAACCCTGTATATCTCTTCAAAATTCTCATTTTGCTTATCAAACTGAATAGCAAACATATGGTTGAAATAGGCAACAATACAAACTGCAAGTGCCAGGCCAAGTCCAAGGATATTGATAAGAGCAAAAATGCGGTTCTTATAAAGGTTCCTGAAGATTATAACCAGGTAATTTCTAAACATATACTAGAATCTGAAAGTGTTTTTATTCCTTTAAATCAAATGTAATAATAAAAACAATGATAAAAAACCATAGGTTTCTCCTAATTCGAGCCTACAAGGGTTGAAAATCCTGACATTTATTTGACTACCAAATCCGCTGCAGGTGGAGTAAGTGATATCGTCGGGGGGAGGATGTTTTTACTCTTAATTCTCCTCCTTTTTTTAAGGAGGAGTACCCGAGCGTGCGAGGGGGAGGTGGTTCTGATTCAGGCTATCCCAACCTGGCACAACTTAAATTATCGTCCTATTCTGAAATCAATATCTTCTGAATCTTTCTTTCCATCCCTCCAATACTTGAGAAACTGGAATTATTAAGAATAATAATAGTACTGTTTCCTTCAGGATATCTCCAAATACTTGTACGGAAGCCATTCCATCTTCCATGATGATATACAATTTTTTTGCCCTCTACCTCTTTGATCCTGAATCCAAAACCATAATTTATCTTATACTTTCCCTTGAGCATCAATGGGCTAAAAGCCTCCTCTAAAGTTTTGTAGGAAACCAGTGCTTCGGAATTCAAGGCCTGATTCCAAAGGTACAGATCAGAAGTAGTGGAATACACTCCTTTATCACCAAAGGAGCCGTCATTCACAGTTTCAGGAATAGAAATATACCTCCCCCGGTAAGGACGATATCCCACCAAAATAGATGTATCGGCGGAAAATGTGTTTGGGTATACGAAACTCTGGTTCATTCCCAGGGGCTTAAAGATATTTTCTTCCATAAAAACAGGAAAGGGTTGGCCGGTAACAATTTCCACCAGTGATGCTAAAACCATATAACCTGTATTTGAATAATTAAACCTGGTACCAGATTTGAAATATAGGTTCATTTCATCTTTATGATCCCTTATCAGTTCTATTATCTGTACATTGGATGGCGGTAAATCTTTCTTCCAGTAATGCTCCACTACCCACATATAGTTTGGCAGGCCACCCGTATGCTGAAGAAGGTGTTTGATAGTTACATCTGGCCAGGGCAAATCGGGAATATACTTAGCAAGGCTGTCTGAATACTTTACCAGGCCTCTCTCCTTCAGCATCATCACTGCCATTGCTGTAAATTGCTTAGAGATGGATGCCAGCTGAAAAACTGAACCCTGGTTTAAGACAGTGTTTTTTTTCAGTACGCTATTCTCAAATGAACCCTGATAAATAATATGATTATTGTCTGCTACCAGTACATTCCCATTAAACCTGTACCTGTTCTGATAATCCAGGAGGAGAGAATCAATTTTTGAGATTTTCTTCTGG
>JAYEGO010000334.1:0-2927 GCA_034659155.1 Bacteroidota bacterium
AACCAAAACTAAGTGCAATATTGAGTCCTTCCGGTTCTTCTTTCAAGATTGTTGATATAAAAGGCAGGTATATTTGAAAAGCTAATAACACTGGTAGAAACCTATTGTACTTTCCCGGTAATTGAGAAAGCCAAACTATACCGAAGAACCATTTTCAATTATTTATGTGGTAATGAAGACATGCATTTAAAAAATTATTCACTTATTAGCAGGGATAGTAAGGTAGAGTTATCGCCTGCATATGATTTATTAAATACATCAATAGTATTATCCGGCGATATTGAGGAATCGGCATTGCCAATAAAGGGAAAAAAGAAAAAACTTAACAGGTCAATATTAGTTGATTACCTGGCATATGAAAGAATGAAACTACATGAAAGGTCCATATTGAATATTCAGAACGAGATAAGCTCTACGGCAGTGTCCTGGATAGATTTGATCGACAGATCTTTCTTATCGACAAAACTAAAAGATTTATATAAAAACTTGCTTGAAAAAAGACTGTTAAAGCTGGGATTATAGAATTGGCCACCAGCTTTATAAAAACTTTGCTCAATCGAATTAATTAATTAAATTTGCACTCCGAAAAAATGATACCCGCCTTCGCCAAGGCTTCGGCGGGTGAAACGGGGTGTAGCGCAGTCCGGTTAGCGCACCTGCTTTGGGAGCAGGGGGTCGCAGGTTCGAATCCTGCCACCCCGACAAAACAAAAACCTTGCACGAAGTGCAGGGTTTTTTATTTGGTTCCGACTCAAGCTTGCTTGGAGAAGGAGCTAAATAAAAAACCCTGAAATGAGCGAAGCGAATCAAGGTTTTTGTTTTGGATAAGCCCCCTACAGGATCATGAACGAAGTGAATAATCTGCCACCCCGACAAACACAAAAAGACCTGGCACCGAAGGTGTCGGGTTTTTTATTGGACGAAGATGTGTTGGAAGCTTGCTTCCAAAAACACCTGAGGACAATAAGACCCGACTTTCAGGGAGGGCTTTTTGTGTTTGATTCATCCCAACACCAGGATCATGAGCGAGCTTGCAAGCGAATAATTTATCACCCCGACTAATTGAATATGAAAGAGTTAAGCTCAATATGAGATTAACTCTTTTTTTGTTTGGTTTACTCCCTGGTTTACTTTAATCCACAAAAAGACTAAATTTTGACTTTATAGTGTTTTTCTAATAAAATCTTGAAATCATGCTCCAATTACCTTACTCTATACCCAAATTATCCATTATCTCTCGCGGAGTGGGTTGAATTTAATATTTTGTGACTATTATTCTTTTACCTGACCACCCCATTCACGAGTAGTTGAGATTTGGCTGCGAATCAGATAAGTATTGGCAATTCCTTTGCCAATAATAAAAGCAATGGAAGCCGCCACAACACCAATAAGATTCAGATAAACCACACAAAGCAGTAAAACTGCTACAATTGTAACAAGTTCAAGCGCAGTAGCAGTTGATATCGGACCTGTCTTGCCAACTATGACAAGCGTTGATCTTTGGAAGTTCAATAAGACTGTCATTGCAGGCAGGAAGATCATGATCTTCAAAGGAAGATATGAAAGATTAGCAAGTTCAAGCGTCAGTCCAGATACTTTCCTTAACCAGAAACTCGCCAGTGGAGTAAAGGCAATTAATACAATCCCCACACTAACAGCAATACCAAGTATTGTCGCAAAGTTTTTTAGCATTTTATAGTTCTGTTTATTTTCTCCAATAAGCGCAATAGTCACTTCCTGGTATGACAGGCCCATGCTTCTGAAAACAAACACAAGCGAACTAACTACAGGCAATACAGCGAGTGACTCCACAGCCATATAACTTTTACCCAGAAAGAAGGTTACAAAGGGATGAACTCCGAGAGAGAGTATTGAAGTAAGTGCAAGAGGAGTGTAGAACTTTGTAATATACCTGAATGTAAGTTGGCTGTTCGCTGAATTATCATCTGTAACTAATTTTGTTGCATCTGCTTTTTGATGGATGCTTCTAACAATTTTCCATGCCATTAGCCTGGTAGCTACTGCTTCGAATAAAACTGCCAGTGATAGTGCAGCAGCTCCTACATATGCTCCTTCGACACCTGTTAAATATAAAATGAATCCCACAATTACAATAACTGATAAACGAACAAGCGTTCCGTAAGTAACCCGGCGAGTAAGGTTATTTCTTATAAGTATACCCTGAAAGAATCTTCTGTATCCTATTGATGCAGCCCAGGGGATTAATAAGATTAGGGATACATGTGAAAGATGGGCTATATTTGATGGTATTCCCATCAGGTCTTCAACTATCAACTTAAAGACAGGTGGTATCAAAATAATCAACTGAACCAGGGTAACTGAAATATTAAGAATATCTGTAAACCTCTTAAGTTTTTTATAGGAGTTACGATCTTTAACCAGGGCAGTAGATGCGCTCATGAGCATAATAACCGGCGCTTCAATTATCAAAGCAAAAGAAGCTGCAATCCCAAATGCAGCCAGGTTGTATTTTGCATCACTCAGCCTGGCAATAAAAGCAATCAGAAGGGGTTGCTCAAAAGCCATCATAAGCCAAGTCAGGGCCAAAGGGCTCCAGAACAAAAATATTTTCCTGTAGGTCAGTTGCTCGCTAATATTCACAGTTCCTCACTTAAGAAGCCCAAAGATATCAAAATGAACTTAACTCAAACTCAATAATAAAACTGTTAATATTGTTAGTTTGTGCCAAAAATCAGGCAAATTATGAGATTACAGTAGCTAAGTTAAAGTGAAAGGCCTTTTTAAATAATATATTAATTACACCAGGAGAGAGATTCTCCTAAGAGTCTTTTCTATAATTAATTATACATATCTGATTCTTTTTTATCTAATTTAAATTAATATTAGGATATTCAGATCTTAATATACTTTATACATTTACGAAAAGATTGGGATAATTGTGAATT
>JAYEGO010000335.1:0-2920 GCA_034659155.1 Bacteroidota bacterium
TAATTTATAATTCCTTTTGCAGATAATGAGAAGACTATTATATTTGCACTCCTTTTCGGGACTGGTTCAGAAACGAAGGAATTGAGATAACGAAAATATTGAATAAAATCGGGGCGATTAGCTCAGTCCCGATTTTCAACAAATCTTTTGATTTGTAATGAAAATCGAGGATCCTCGAAAAAAGATGAAATCAAAGATTTCTGTTTTTTCGGGACTGGTTCAGAAACGAAGGAAGTGAGATAACGAAAATATTGAATAAAATCGGGGCGATTAGCTCAGCTGGTTCAGAGCACCTGCCTTACAAGCAGGGGGTCACTGGTTCGAATCCAGTATCGCCCACAACAAAACACTAACCCAGACATTTGTCTGGGTTTTTTATTTTCTCCGAATTCCCCAAGCTTGCTTGAGGGAATTCGGAGAAAATAAAAATCAAAACCGGCGAAGCCGGGTTGGTTTTTTGTTGTGTAGGCACCCACCCCTGGATCACGACCGAGCTTGTGAGGTCGTAATCCATTGGGATCCCCAAGCTTGCTTGAGGGAATCCTGAAAAAATTGTTGTAATTTCAAGTGCCAAATGCAGGGGAGAGCTGCCCGGACGCGATAACTATCAACGAAGTGTTCCTGTTTATAAATGCTTTCCCTATCCTCATTGCCAATAATTCCATCCGGCTTTGATTTACGATTTATTTACGTTCTTCTTCCAGATATTTTCTATCTCTTCCAGAGTCTTCCCTTTGGTTTCAGGAACAAACTTCCAAACAAAAAGTGCAGCTAAGATTCCCATAATTCCATAAAGCCAATATGCAAATCCATGATTCAACTTATCGTTTAGATAAGTTGAATCATTCATTATGGGAAAAGTCCACGAAACTAAATAATTTGCTATCCATTGAGCCGCAACTGCTATGGCTAAAGCTCTTCCTCTAATTTTGTTAGGGAAAATTTCGGCTAATAGAACCCAGGTTACAGGTCCCCATGATAAAGCAAATGAAGCAACATAAGAAAGCATAAATATTAGAGCTATTGTTCCAACATTTTCCAGGAAGAAGGCAGTGCCAAGAGCAAACATGCTGATAGACATGCCAATAGCTCCAATTATTTGTAATGACTTCCGTCCGTATTTATCAACTGTTTTAATTGCAATTACTGTAAATGAAAGATTTATGACACCAACAATTATAGTTTGCAGAAGTGCATTATTTGTACCAGACCCCATACTTTTGAAGATCTCAGGGGCATAGTATAGAACTACGTTAATACCAACAAACTGCTGGAAAACCGATAGCAATATTCCTATTACGATTATTCCAATACCATACGAAAGCACTCTGGCAGATAGGTGATGAGAAAAAGAACTTTTTATTTCGTTAAAGATTGCCTGTGCTTTTTCTTTTCCATTTATCTTTTTCAAAATTCTCAAGCCTTCATCTTCCTTATTATTAAGAATTAGCCATCTTGAACTTTCGGGTACAAGATTTAATAATAGTAAAAATGTAATTGCAGGAATAGCTTCTGATGCAAACATCAACCTCCAGCCCACATTGTTAAGCCATTCTTCATCGCCCTGTGTTGCAATAATATAATTAACAAAATACACCATCAGCATACCAAATATAATTGCGAATTGGTTCCAGGAAACTAAACCTCCTCGCTTTTCGGCAGGTGCCATTTCGGCAATATACATTGGTGATAGCATTGATGCTAAACCAACACCTATGCCTCCCATAATTCTGAAAATAATAAATGGTGTTAAATGAGTATGATTTCCTTCTCCAATTGGAGCAAATCCGATTTCAGGAATTGCAGAGCCAATAGCTGAAATAAGAAATAAAACTGCTGCCAATATCATTCCCCTTTTTCTTCCAATATTTTTTGCAATAAGCCCTCCAAGCAGTCCTCCGATTACACAACCTATTAATGCACTGGATACTACAAATCCCAGAAGAGAGTTGGAGTCAAATTCTTCAAGACCCCTGGGAATAATAAAAAACTCTTTTAAGGCTCCAACTGTGCCAGAAATCACTGCAGTATCATAGCCAAAAAGTAATCCTCCCAGTGTTGCAATAAGAGTAACCTTAGTAATGAATTTATTGTTTGTTTCATTCATGTCAGGCTATTTTGATTACTGAAGTTAGAATTGTGAATGCTGAATAAGTGATGATAATAAATTAGATATATAAATTAATCAGTTGTTCGTACAGCTCTTGTTTTGCACTAATTTGCTCTGGTTCACCATTTCTTAAAGCATATTCTCTTAGCTCTTCAAGTTTAAGATTTCCAGTTTCGAAATCCTTCCCTTTTCCATGGTCAAAAGACTTATACCTGTCACTTCTTAATTTTTTATATTCAGAATTCTTCAGAATTTCATCTGCTATAATAAGTGATCGGGCAAAAACATCCATTGCAGAAATATGAGCAATAAAAATATCGTCTAAATCAGTTGAATTTCTACGTGTTTTAGCATCAAAGTTTACTCCACCTTTTATAAACCCTCCACCTTCAAGAATTACTAACATTGCCTCTACAGTTTCGTAAATATTCAATGGAAACTGGTCGGTATCCCAGCCATTTTGGTAGTCGCCACGATTTGCATCTATACTACCAAACATATCAGCATCAAAAGCCATTTGCAATTCGTGTTGAAAAGTATGACCTGCTAAAGTAGCGTGATTAACCTCTATGTTTAGTTTAAAATCTTTATCTAAACCATATTCTTTAAGGAAACCAATAACCGTTTCGGTATCAAAATCATATTGATGCTTTGTCGGTTCCATAGGTTTTGGTTCTATCAGGAAATTGCCTTTAAAACCCTGTTTGCGTGCATAATCACGAGCCATGGTAAGAAATCGAGCCATATGTTCTTTTTCGCGTTTAGTATTTGTATTCAATAGCGAACTATAACCTTCTCTGCCACCCCAAA
>JAYEGO010000336.1:0-2906 GCA_034659155.1 Bacteroidota bacterium
AATTACTGATCTAACAACCGGTGAGCTTTCATATACTCCATTGCAGAGTATGACTTTCTGGGGAGAGGTTCACACAAACGGGAAAATACAATTTGGTGTTTTTGGAGGATTTTTGAAAAACCTGGGGACTAAAGGTCCAATGTCTGATGTAGATAATGATGTTTATGGTCTGGCAACCGATATTAGCACCTTATTTAGGATATCGCCAAGAGTAATAATAAACTCCGGTAAAACCCGTGTTGCTTTTGAGCTTGAGTATACCTCGGCAGCATATGGAGTTAACTATGATCTGAATTATATACCGGAAAATACCACAGAAATTGCTAACTTAAGGGCACTGATCGGGGTATATTATTTTTTCTAGTAATATTCTAAAATGTTGTTAAAAAATAACCTGCCTGTTAAGCTTTTTCCTGAACGCTTGCTCCTTCGCTTAAACCTCGGAGGCACAGATGGGTAGAGCATAACTTGACGACAGGAGTTTAAAGTTTGAATTAATCTTACAATAATTTACCAGGCAATGAATGCCAGGGATCTACGAAAATTCTTTTTGAGTATTGTGTTACCCTCAATACTGGCTATTTCTTTATTCATCATTTCATTCTACGTTGTAATAATTCCATCATTTAAAAAGAATTTGATGGAGAGCAAAAAGGAAATGATAAGTGAACTCACAAATTCAGCATGGAGCCTTATAGATGAGTATTATATTGAATACCGTAACGGTTATATAGGTAAGGAGGAAGCAATGCAGCTTGCTGCTTCCAGGGTTGGAAAATTGAGGTATGGAGATGAAAAAAAAGACTATTTCTGGATTACCGATATGCGACCCTTTATGGTAATGCATCCCTACCGACAGGAGCTAAATGGTACCGATCTCTCCGGGTATAAGGATCCCCAGGGGAAGCAGTTATTTGTTGATGCTACGGAAATAATAAGTAAAAAAGGAGAAGGTTATATTAACTATATCTGGCAATGGAAGGATGATACAACACTTTTTGTTCCCAAACTATCATACGTAAAAGGGTTTCCTCAATGGGAATGGATAATTGGAACCGGGATATATCTTGAGGATGTGAAGAGTGAAATAAAAATACTGGAAAGGAGCTTGTTCCGGATAACATTAATAATTATCATAATTATAAGCTTAAGTCTTCTTTATATTATAAGACAAAGTATGATAATAGAGAACCGGAGAAAGAAAGCTGAACATAATTTGCTGCTATCACAGCAAAAATTTAAGACCCTGGTAGAATCATCTACTATCGGTACGCTTATGATGACAGAAAACAGGATCATTTATGCGAATCAGAAATTCCTGAATATTTCAAATTGTAAACGAGAAGATCTTGATGATAAAAGAACAGAAGACTTGTTTGACCTTGAATGGCATAATATAATTGATTCTTTCAGGGATCCGGGGAAATCAGTCACCATGGAAGCAAAGATAAAATCCGGGGATGATACTGTTGAAGTACTATTATCAGTATCAAAGGTCCTTTATAATAAGGCTTATAGCTACATAATAGTGATTAACGAACTTTCCAGGAGTAGTTTCATAGATAAGCATAGTAGAATATTACAGGATGACATACAATCATCACTTCTACTTATGAATCAACCTATAAGCCGTCTTGTAAGGGATTATTTAAGCTGTGATCTTGAAACTACAGTATCAGAGGCAGCCAATCTTTTGAAAAGAAAGAACAAAAGGGTATTGCTGATTAAACAAAAAGGACAGATAATAGGTATAACAACAACATCAGATTTTCTAAATAGGGGAATGTCTGAAGGGATTGAATTGAACTCTCCTGTTTCTTCAATCATGTCGGCACCTGTTGTGTCGATATCTGAAAATTGCCTCATCCATGAAGCAATACTTACATGCAGATTGCAGGGGATATCTTATTTACAGGTAAATAATAAAGAGAAAAAGTGTATAGGACTGCTTGAATATAGAAGTCTTCTCGAGATACAACAGAATTCCATAACTCAATTATTTATTGAAACTGATAAGGTTGAGAGTGCTGACAAACTCAAGGATATTTATCTTAAGATGAATATAATTGTCGAGTTGCTTGTTAGGAGTGGAGCTAAACCTGGGATTACAACAAGATTAATATCTGCTTTTTCTGATAGAGTAAATGTCAGAATTATTGAGATGGCTATTGAAAAAGAAGGGACTGCTCCATGCGAGTTTTGCTTTATCGCAATGGGAAGCCAGGGGCGTTTGGAGCAAACCTTATGCACAGATCAGGATAGCGGGATTATCATAAGTGACAGCGTGAAAAATGATGAAACAGCAAAATTGTATTTCAGGAAATTAGGAGAGAGAATAACTGCTGATTTAAATACTGTTGGTTATAAATACTGTAAGGGTAATGTTATGGCAAGTAATCCGCAATGGATTAAATCTTTAAAGGAATGGAAGGAGCAGTTCAGTTTTTGGATTAATAATAGTGATACCCAAAGCCTAATGGAGGTAAATATTTTTTTCGATTTCAGAGCAATTTACGGTGACTATACTTTAGCAGATAAATTAAGGGTACACCTGAATAAAGCAGCAGACAGGAAGGCCGTATTTTTTTATAACTTCTCGCAAGAAGTTATAAAATTTAAATCCACGATTGGTGTGTTTGGAAAGATACTTGGAGAACAAGAATCTCCAGATTCCAATCTTGTTGATATTAAGAAACTCCTCATGCCGGTAATTGGATTTGCAAGATTATATGCATTAAAAGCTTTTATTCCTGAAACAAACACATTGAACAGGCTTGAAGGCTTAAGAAATTCTGAAGATATGCCGAATGATCTTATTGATGAAATCACAGAAGCTTATGGTATCTTAATGGAAGTCAGACTCAAGACACAACTTAAATGTTTTGCCGAAGGAGAAAGTCCCTCCA
>JAYEGO010000337.1:0-2901 GCA_034659155.1 Bacteroidota bacterium
ATCATATACATTAGTCCATTGAGTGCCATTTTTTTTAGCCACACTATATAAAATTTCAAATGAATAATCAACAATACTTTTATCGTCTGTATATTTTTCTATTAATGAAACTGCCTTTGCAAATCGTCCGGATGAATTTAACGTCCAGTCATTAAATTGCTTATTTTCTTTTTTGTCGATACTTACTTTATAATTTAAAGAGTGCTCGTAGGAACAATTAGCTAACACGGGATAAGGTAAATTACTATCTCTGTGGACAATCATTTTTCCATCAATATATTCTATTGTTGCAACATTCCCTTCGGCATCAGAAACCAAAAAATGCAAAGGAGACATAGAAGTGAATGATATTCTTACCAGGCTGTCGCTGTTAATTACATCTTTTACAGATTCAGAAATATCTAATTGATATTGTATCCACTGAAGTTCAGAGAGACCATATCGTTCATCTAATTGAGGGTAAACAGTTTCCTGAAGCCACATTTGTTCAATTACCAGGCCGGCTTCATTCATTCCACCATAAGGAAATTCTTTCCCGTTTTGATTAAAAGTTATGCTTCCATATTTTGAGATCCACTCCAAAGGTTTTTCTGGTGGTCTGATAAATGCGGTCTTTCGCATATTTCTCTTATTGATGTGAATATGCCCTACACCTATTGGGAAATCGTAATTCCGTCCAAAAACAATATTTCCATTTTTATCTGAAAAAGAAAAAGTTGTACATGCAAATATTACATTTGCGAACAAAGTAAATGCGATAATTGATATTGTTTTTTTCATTTTTTGTGATGATTAAATTTCAAGAATATTATTAAGTACTTCCAAAATATGATATCTCAATTCTTCTTTAGTTTCTAAGCTTCCGGTAACATGACCACCTTCAATAGTTTTTAATATGTAGCCTTCATAACTTACTTTCTCAACATCGTACTCAATAAATTGATCGTAGCGTGCTAAAAGTGGAAATACATTTTGGTCTTTAATCTTTTTATAAAAATTATTGAAGTTTAGCAACTCTCGTATTTTTTTTGGTTGTTGTAATGCGAGTTTCGATGTTAGTTTTTTGTATTTGCTTTTTAAAAAAAGTTCACCTAGGAATGTTCCTGCTAATAAAGGCACATAAGCAGTTGATGTATTGTAAAAACTACGATGTAGATTCGTTACCCAACCTCCAAGACTTATTCCACTCGTAATAATAGATGTATTATTTTTTTTACGTAAAACAGAAATAATTTCTTCATTGAGCTTAACTGAAACTGCAATCATAGCGGTAAAGTTTTTCAGTTCTGTCATTTTTTCCTGATATACTTTTAAGCTATTATTATGAAACGGAGCTCGCACAACAATTAAATTAGTCCTAATATCCTCTTTTGTTTTTATAAAGATATTTGCAAAAGTATTTTTAGCACTCCTATTGAAATCAAACGGGCGTTCATTATTTCCATGATGATAAATAATTGTCGGGTAATCGTGTCCAATCCATTTTGCCACTTTAAATGCAGGATTGGTCATTCCAACAAGCGTTTTAGCATTAATATCATAGGTTCCTTCTTTATTAATTTCCGGCATTTTAATTTCAATAGATTTTAAATGCTCTTCAAAAGACGGACTGATAATACTTTTAGCAAAAAATTTCTTTTTGCCTGCAAGCAAAGCTCCAATAGCAGCGGTTAGATTGTCTAAAAAAACATGTTTATTCATAATTTTCATCTTTATTAATATGCTATAGTTTTTCTGCCTGACACACGATATTTGTTATGCAGCTATGTTTTTCTTTGTCACAAATTCTATTATTGGCGGTAGTTACTTTCTTTTTGCCTTAAATACGCCATTAGGCTGAATAAACAGAACTTCTATGATCGCCTCTTTTTCTCCTTCTATGAATTCCAGTTTGTAACCTTCCAATGCTTTTATTGAAAAACTATATTTCCCGGTTGCAAGAAGCTCATATTCAGGCTGCCCAGTGATGAATAAATATAATGTTTCGTCACCCTTCATATATATTTTTAATGGTGTTCCTGATAATTCGTATTCACCCACATATTTTTCTAAAATTTCTTTGTCGAGAACAACAAGGTCAGGTGTACGTTTGAATTTTATGGGATCCAGTGTTGGCTCTACCTTAACTTGCAAACTTGCGATTTCACCTGCATTATTTGTTGTAAAATTAAAACGGAGTTCAGAAGTTTCTGTAGTATCAATGCCGGACTTTTCTACTTCAAAAGGCACAAATATGTCATAATGGTGGTGTCTAAGCCAAAGCTTCGTTAATGGAAATTGAGCAAACAATGAATCTCTCTCTACCAACAAATCAAAACTACCATACCCGGGATGCGTATAAGTACCTGTATATTCTTCCAGGATATGGGATGTTTTGGTCCCTGACTTCCTGTTTGTATCAGAACCCGATTTAGCTTCTTCCTGCTCCCTGGCGGCTTTTTCCCTTTGCTCTTTTAATTCTTTGTTCCAGTCAGTTGAAGATTCATTCAGAACCCTGTCGGCTATAATATTTCTTACTACAGAAGGTATCGACGAACCATTTTGATTAGTCAAAACTACTATGCCTGTACTATCTCCCGGGAAAAAGCAAGCATTGGCAGAAAACCCGTCAATATTGCCGCCGTGTTGCACCCTGTAATGTCCTTTATAGGACGAAATAAACCAGCCATAGCCATAATTTGATAAATGAAGATCAGGGTGTTCTTTTCCAGGGAGAGCTCCTCTAACCACCATTTGTGAACTCTTTGCCTGGTCAACAAATGAAGAAGACAGTATCTCCTTCTTATTGAATTTACCTCCATTGATCCAGGTTATAAGCCAATTTGACATTTCATTCACACTACTGTTAATACTACCTGCTGGACTCATTCCGGCAATGTTGTAATAATCCGTCTTTTGAAT
>JAYEGO010000338.1:0-2900 GCA_034659155.1 Bacteroidota bacterium
CTTATTTTTGTGATCAGTTATCCGATCTTTCAGAATACTTGTCACGCCTGTATAAAGCACTGTATTATGGCGATTAGTAGCAATATAAACGTATCCATTCATAAAGACCTGTCATTGCGAGCGAAGCAAAACCCTTTCAATACGCTATGATAAAGTCTTGTCATTGCGAGCGTAGCGAAGCAATCTGCACAAATTATTTACAATGATTCTATTCTTTCCTCACCACAACAAAAATATCTTCATTATCGCGCTTCATAAGGTATTGTTCACGTGCGTATTTCTCCAGGTTGGCATTGTCAGTTTTAAGCTCCTTGAGCCTGAGTGAGTCCTGGGTGGTTTTTTCAATGTAATACTCACGGTCGCTCTTCAACTGGTTGAGATTACGTATATCCTTGATACGGTCCAATAGGTTATTACTATCGAACAGAAATATCCAAACCAGAAAAATTGCTATGGTAAGAAGAAATTTGTTTCTGAAGAAACCTGCTATTTTTCTTAGTATCGGAATCATAAGCGGATCAAAGTTATAATATTATGTAGAACTATAACAATTAGCTTATAGAGTAAATCAGACAGTTTTAGAATCAGTTTTGTAAAAATAAACTCAAAACTCAAAACTTAAAACTCAAAACTCAAAACTCAAAACTTCTTAAGCCTATTCCCCCAAAAACGGATACCTGTAATCTTCGGGTGTAAGGAATGTCTCCTTTATGGTTCTTGGAGATATCCAGCGGTACAGGTTAAGGGCTGATCCGGCCTTGTCATTTGTGCCTGAAGCCCTGGAGCCTCCAAAAGGCTGATGGCCTACCACTGCACCTGTGGGTTTGTCGTTTATATAGAAATTTCCAGCTGCATTGGCTAATTTCTCACTTGCAAGCTCAATTACTGCCCGTGATTTTGCGAATATTGATCCGGTCAGGGCATAGGGAGAAGTATTGTCGAGCAAGTCCAGGGTTTCTTCAAATCTATCCGGGGAGTATATATAGATAGTCAACACCGGTCCAAATAATTCCTCTACCATGGTCACATATTTGGGGTCTTTTGCAAGTATCACTGTTGGCTCAATGAAGTATCCTTTTGACTTGTCATAATTGCCACCATAGATAATCTCGGCATCCTTGTCGTTTTTTGCATTGTCGATGTAAGTGGCAAGTTTATCAAATGTGGCTTCATCAATCACTGCATTTACAAAATTTGAGAAGTCTTCAACACCTCCCATTTTGATGCTCTTTAATTGCTCACCCATAATTTTATTGATCTCAGGCCATAATGTATCAGGGATATAGGCTCTGGAGGCAGCAGAACATTTCTGGCCCTGGTATTCAAAAGCACCGCGTGTCAAGGCAGTTGTTACCTGTACGGGTTTAGAAGATTCATGGACCATTATAAAGTCTTTTCCTCCTGTTTCTCCAACGATCCTTGGATAAGATTTGTAAATGGAAATATTGTTTCCTATCTCTTTCCAGATGGATTGGAAGACCTCGGTAGATCCGGTATAATGTATTCCTGCAAAATCCGGATGGGAGAAAATTTCTTTGCCGGCAACAGGACCTGAAACATACATCAGGTTAATTACTCCATCGGGGAGACCTGCTTCCATTAAGATCTCCATCAGTATCCTGGCCGAGTATACCTGGGTATTTGAAGGTTTCCAGACCACTGTATTACCCATCATAGCGGGTGCAGTTGGCAGGTTAGCAGCAATAGATGTAAAATTAAAAGGAGTGAGGGCAAATACAAATCCTTCCAATGGACGCTGCTCCAAACGGTTCCATACATGTTCAGATGAGTTTGGCTGCTGGGCATAAATTTCTGACATAAACTGAACGTTATACCTCCAAAAATCAATGGCTTCACATGCAGCGTCAATTTCCGATTGAAAAGCATTTTTGGATTGGGCCAGCATGGTTGCGGCATTCATCTTGTCGCGGTATGGTCCGGCCAGCAGAGAGGCTGCTTTCTGAAATATTGCCGCCTTGGCCTTCCATGGCATTTTCACCCAATCGGCTTTGGCATTCAGTGCTGCATCAATGGCCATTTTAACATGACTGGCATCTCCTTTATGGTATCTTCCAAGGGAGTGTTTTATATCGTGAGGAGGATGTATTTCAACCAGGTTTCCTGATTTCACTTCTTTCCCGTTGATATACATTGGAACTTCTATTTCCTGTGATCGTGCTTCTTCAATTGCTTTTTGAAGCATTTCTCTTTCTTTTGTGCCAGGGGCATAAGAAATTATGGGCTCATTAACAGCCCTGGGGACTTGATATAGGTTTTCAATCATGATTTTTGTGCTTTGATTATTTTGTATTTTGTTTGTTATCAGTCCCCAAAATTAGCTCCATGCTTTTAGAAATAATATGAGTTTTTTCATGAATTTATACCCGGAAGATAGTTGAAGGGTTGAAGGGTTGAAGAGTTGAATTGAAACCTTCAACTATTTCTTATGAAGTGCATTTAGCATCATTGATACTTCAAGGATCTCTGGCTTAATTTCCTCAAGAGATTTTTCATCAAGGTATTTTAGATCTACAGAAATATATAAGTGACTCAATAATTCCATCAAACTGCTAAATGAGATTTGATAAAAACGGGATTGTTCTTTTCTTGAAAAACGTGAACTGCCTTCTGCAATGTTTGCAGTGACTGAAATGGCTGCTCTTCTTATCTGGTTTGTGATCCCAAATTTCTCTGATTCTGGAAAAGAACTTGTAATTGTGTAGATATTTGAAGCCAGCTTTCTGGCCTTTTTCCAAACATTCAATCTTTCAAACGAAAATTCATAAGGTTTCATAAGCAATAATTTTGTGAGAATTTTTTCTTTTTTCAACTCATCAACTGTTCAACCCTTCAACTCATCAACCCTTCAACTCATCAACTCATCAACCCTTCAACTCATC
>JAYEGO010000339.1:0-2880 GCA_034659155.1 Bacteroidota bacterium
GATAATTTATTGCTTTTGTGTCAACTTTGCATCATTATTTCTTATCTTGGAAGCTCAAACCAAAAAATGAGAATATGAAAAAGCCCGTAAATCTTATCTTACTGTTTATCATTATTTCAAATTTTACCATAAGCTGCGGGGAAGGCGGCGATGAGGATTTATGTACTTTAGACAAAGAGCCACTAATTGAAAGGGCATTCTCCTTTTCAACAATAGTTCAATATAAAAATGCCGAACCCTATCAGGGAGATATCAGTATTGTCGTTTTTAAAGAATATTGTAATGATGACATTTCCGGAAAATATGAATTGGAAGGAAAAGGAGATGAGGATGGTTTTTGGCGGCCTGGCTATCAGTTCGTTTATAAATTTGAAAATACTTTTGATAGAGTTACTGTTCAATTTATGGTGATTAATATCAAAACAGAGCAAAGAGAACAGGCGTATGAGATTTTTGATTACCTGGATGTAAAAGGCCAATATTTCGGCATAGAAAAAACTTACTACATCACGCTGCCCTGGAATGCTGAGGATGAATAAAAGTTAAGTATCTAAAATCTCACTCCAAACTCCAGGCACTTCAAGTACTCTAAGTACTTCAAGTACTTCATGAACTCCATCCCGATAATTATCGTATTGGCGTCAAGCTAAAATTATAGTAATTAACAATCGTGTATGTAAGCAGAAAGTAACAATGCACAAAAAATGGCAAATAAGAGTGCACAGGTTTTAGCAACTAAGAGTGCACAGTTTCCCCTTTTTTCAAAAATACAATAAAATCAAAGAACGAGTTAATTTTGATATTAGTTTTGATCGGTAAAGATTGTTTTCCGGTTTTTCATTCTGTAACTTTTTCCCGTCAACTTTATAACTTCACAATGATATAATAGCCTATCCAATATTGCAGTGGCGATCACTTCATCGTCAAGCATTTTCACCCAATCTTCCGGGCTTTTATTTGTCGTCACGATAAATGACGCTTTCTCGTGCAGGTGATTGATAAAATTGAACAAGCCAACAGCTTGTTTGCGGTCCAGGGCAAACATCATAATGTCATCAATAACAAGCAGATGTGCTTTCAGGAGCCTTTTGTATTCTACCCCGGCCGATCTTGTAATGTCTTTCATTTTCAACATTTCAATGATCTGCTCCATTGTCCGGAAGTATGACTTGTAGCCTTTGCTGAGGGTGTCGCTGCATAAACCGGCAGCAATAAATGTTTTGCCGACACCGGATGGTCCCATCAGTACAAGGTTGTAGTTCTGCTCCAACCATAAGCACTCCCTGAGTTGGTTTAGCTGCTGTTTTTTTAATCCATTGGTGAAAGAAAAATCATACATGTCCAGATCATAGCTTAAAGGCAGCCATGCTGTTTTGATTCGTCTTTCAAGATCACGCCTGGTCCTGTGATCAACTTCCAGTTTTAACAGACTGGCGGCAAAATCTGTATAACTGCATTTTTTCTGATCAGCTTGTTTAATAACCTCTTCAAGCTGATCTTTTAAGCTGCCCAGATTAAGCTGGCAGGCATACTCCATGATTGTTTGTGTTTTTGTTTTCATTGTTTAGTTCATTAAGTTTTTATAATCTGATATATTACTCTTCTCCGGTATTATTTTGAAGGCAGATTTGTTTAAGGTTTTAACCTGTACAGGCTCATGGCATTCTGAGTTGGTGTTTTCGTGTTCTGCATGGAGCTTCTTTACAAGACTTTCCATATCAGTAGCTTTGAACACCTTGTTTTGCAGACAAAAGCTCAGGGCATTGTTCATTACATCCATACTATATTGCCCCGATATTTTTCTGATCAGCTGTAACTGATCACGGATATAGCGGGGATTATCCTCTCGTACTTGCTGTAAATAATCTTTGGCCAACAGCGGATCACTAAACAAGCCAGATAAATCCTCTATCAGCTGGTTGATCTTAGATGAGTAGTCACGTTTGAAGTTATTGTTGCCAATCAACCTGCCTTTTCCCGCATAGCACTTGTAAGTCGCTATTTCATTGTTGTTCGTGTCACAGATAACAATATTTTCATCGACACTTTTAATATTTACGATTGATCCCTTCCCCCGATAGGTACCTATCGGTAGTTGATAGAAATTGCCCCTGTATGCTATCGTATTGTCTTTTCTGACTGTATATGACCTGCCGGTTTGCTGTATGCTAAAAACATCGCTAACGGGTTTTAAATACCCCCTTTCCAGTACCCATTCATGCTCAGGGACTTTCTTTGTTGCTGCATGTGTTTTTGCATTAGCTGTACGGGAAAGCCAGTCATGTGCTTCTGCGTTCAGGATATCAATGTCAATATAGCGTCTGCCTCGAAGAAAATTGTATTTGATATACTTGATCACATTCTCGATCTTGCCCTTGCTCTCAGGATCAGCCTTGCGACAGAAGTGAAGTTTAAATCCCCGGTGCTGAACATACTTTCTGAACTCATTGGTCAATACCAGATTGCCTTTGTTCTCATCAACCAGCATAAGTTTGTCCTGATCGTAAACTATTTGTTCGGGCATGCCCATGAAGAACCCAAAGCACTTCTCATGAGCATCAATAACAGAATGTGTTGTAAACGGGCTGTCACGCAACACAACATGCTTCTGACGTGACCGGGACAGCACCATTGAGAAGAAGTAAACCTTCTTTCTTTGACCATATTCGGTGGTCATGTTAAACTCCCCAAAATCGACCTGTGCCTGTTTGCCATAGGGTAACTCTTCTATCTGTACGTAGTCACGATAGTTAAACGGTTTAGGTATGCCATATTTATCCCTGACATATAGCACAAAATTGAAAACGGTCTTCTCGTTCACCTGTGCCAGGTCTTCAAAATGTTCTTTCAACCAATCCTGCACCTGCGCTGCCGATGCCT
>JAYEGO010000340.1:0-2864 GCA_034659155.1 Bacteroidota bacterium
TTTAGAAAAGGTTTAGAAGGTTTAGAAGGTTTAGAAAAGGTTTAGAAGGTTTAGAATGGTTTAGAAGGTTTAGTGGGAAGATACTCGTCAGACCACTATTGCTTAATTCATCGGGAAAAAGATAAGTCTATCTACCGGCCTTAGCCATGAGTGGTCAGACGAGTAACACCTGTCATTACTCGATAACCTTAAACTCCACCCTTCTGTTTGCAGCTCTTCCTTCTTCAGTATCATTTGAAGCCATTGGCTGCTCAAAGCCATAGCCTACAAATTCCAATCTGGAGCTCTCTACACCTTTGGAAACAAGATACTCTACAACAGCCTTTGCCCTTCCTTCAGAAAGTCTCTGGTTGTAATCAGCAGAGCCAACATTATCTGTATGCCCTGAAATCTCTATTCTCAGTTCTGAATTCTTTTCAAGAAAATCTGTTACCCGGTCAAGTTCAGTAAAAGATTCCTTACTCAGGGTAGACTTGTTGAATTCAAAGAATATGTTTTTAAGAACGATCTTTTCACCAACCTTGATCATATTCAAATTAAAATCTCTATGAATTTCCGTAAGGGAAGTATCTTCGGGAATCTCCATTATATCAAGGTAGAACATATATCCGGCTGCATTAACCTCAACACCATAAGTGCTTTTCCTCTTAAGCTTTAATGAATATTCACCTGTTTCTTTGCTGGAAATAGTTGTAGCAACAATTTTATTTACTTCCATATCAATAATTTCAATCATTCCCTGAATACCAGTTGAGTCAGAAGCATCTCTAACAGTTCCCGCAATTTGAATCTTATGATCAGGTTTTGCAATCACAACCGGAACAATTACCTCAACTGGAGGCTCATCAATTTCAGCTTCTTCTACAATTACCTCTGGAATATACATGACCTTGTAGATATCCATGAGCCCAATATTATCTCTCCTTATCGATGAAATATAAGCTATTAAACTATCCTGCACAACGTAAAAAAGATCGTTGTCCGGTGAATTTACAGGGTACCCCAGATTAACCGGTGTTGACCACACTCCATTTTCCAGTACTGTTTTAAATATATCATAGCCACCCATACTTTCGGGTCTATTGGAGCTAAAGAACATAGTTTTCTGATCGGGAGCTAAGTAAACAGCCTCCTCATTAAAGCTTGTATTGACTCCTGAACCAAGATTCCGGGGTTCTGACCAGTTATCATTTTCATCTTTGTCACTCACCCAAATATCCAGTCCTCCATAGCCACCCTTTTCTCTGTCACTAACAAAATAAAGGGTTTTATGGTCTTCTGTAACACTCACGGAAGACTCGTGACTACCTGAATTTATTTTGGACTTCACTTTTTGTGGTTTATTCCAGATTCCACCTACCCTAAAAGATTTAAATATTTCTCCTCCACTTTTCTTTCCCTGGTAGAAATAAAGGGTCTCTCCATCATCAGTTAACAACAATGCTGCAGTATTTTCTTTTGAATTGATAGGCTCGCCAATATTCTGGGCTTTATTCCAGAGGCTATCATTTGAAGAGTAAGCAACATAAATATTTTCATTAAACTTATTATCCAATTCATTTCTTTTTTCATCGGGAGAACTTGTACGGCGTGAAGTAAAATACATCCTGTCAAGGGATTTTGAAAAAACAGGCTTGTAATCATCATCTTCAGAATTTATTGCTACTCCCAAATTAATGATCTTCACCCTGTTAGTATCCTGCATTATTTCAAGCCCTGTGTAGCATTGTTGAATGGCGTTTTTAATGTTCAGAGTATCTACAATCTTTATCTCCCGCCTGGTAAGTCCTTTCAGGTAAACCTGGTATTCATCTATTGCCTGATCAAACTTATAATCCAGATGATATGCCATGGCTAAGAACAAATGAATATCAGGTGCAACATATTTATTGAACTCATAAGAAGCATTCAAATATTCTATTGCTTTGTACTTCTGATCACTAAATAGGTAACAAACTCCTATTCTGTAATTTAATTCCGGATTCAAAGAATTGTATTCATGCGCTGAGAGGTATAACTTCAGGGCTTCCTTATAGGTTCCTCTGCCATCCATAAAAAGAACATCTCCGGCCTGCAGGTACTTCCAGGCATTATCAAACCCTGCTTCTTCGGTTTTAAATTCTTTCTTTTTAATTTCTGCCAGGTATTGACCATAAGAAAGGCTGCTGAATGAAAAAAAAAGAAAACAAGAAAAAAGAAAAACTATGGCTTTATTCATGGCTCACATTTTTTAATATGCATTGATGCTCAGACAAATCACATGATTGTCTTATTTTACAAACTTACACCGAAAAATAGTAAAAAAAATCTTCAGATAATAAAACTATTCTTTGTTATTTTGAACAAGGCAGAATTTTTACTATTTTTAATTAGTGGAAAAAAACAGAAAAGGCTATATAGATGAATGATAAAGTGAATCTTGTAGATTTGTCTTATGTAAGGGCAATGGCTGGTGATAGCATGGACCTTGTAAATGAAATGATTAATATATTCATTTCACAGGTTCCAGGTTTTATTTCTGAAATGAAATCATCCCATCAGGATAAAAACTGGATTCAACTCGGTTTAATTGCTCATAAGGCAAAATCATCTGTAGCGGTTATGGGTATGGAAAAACAAGCTTCTTCATTGAAGGATCTTGAACTAAAAAGTAAGGATGGAGTTGATGCAGAACAATATTCAGAATATATCAGGAGTTTTGAAAATGATTGTCAGGCTGCAATAATTGAATTACAGGACATCTTAAATTCTAATAAATAAAGCTATTTGATATGGCCATTATTCACATAAAAAGAGAAAATGAAATTGCTATTGCTTCCTTTGATCAGGAAGTGAAAAAGTTCAATGCCCTGATTACTGAGGCG
>JAYEGO010000341.1:0-11372 GCA_034659155.1 Bacteroidota bacterium
AAGTTTTTAATGCTTTTAGAAAAAAAGGCCTATGGACAGGGGCTTACTTTTCAAAACCTGATTGGCATTCCAATGATTACTGGTGGTCATATTTCCCTCCAAAAGACAGGAATGTAAATTATGATCCGGCTGTGTACCCTGATAAATGGCAGAATTTTGTTGATTATACCCACAATCAGTTGTTAGAGCTATTAACTGATTATGGTAAAGTAGATATCCTGTGGCTTGATGGCGGATGGGTAGCTAAACAACCTGAAGAAAACATACAAAAGTTTTATGCCAATAAAATGGCGGAAATGAATACCGGTTTTATGAAAAATTCCATTGTAGATCAGGATGTTAAAATGGATGAGTTGGTTGAAAAAGCCAGGCAGAAGCAGCCCGGACTCATTGTAGTTGATAGGGCTGTGGAAGGAAAAAATCAAAATTATCTTACTCCTGAGAATCGTGTTCCGGAAAAGGAATTGCCATTTCCATGGGAATCATGTATTATTGCCGGCGGTGGGTGGTCTTATACACCAAATGCAAATTATATGAGTGGGCATGATGCCATTCAAATCTTAGTGGATATTGTTTGTAAGGGTGGGAATCTCCTACTAAATATTGCTCCTGGACCGGATGGAACCTGGCATAAAGATGCATATAACTTATTAGATGATATCGGTGCCTGGATGAAAATAAATGGTGAGGCAATTTATGGAACAAGAGCTATTGCACCCTATAAGAAATCTAAAATTTGTTATACCAATAAGAAAAACTCAAATACAATTTATGCTATTTATACGCCGGATAAAGAAGAAACCAAAATTCCACAATATATTCTGGTTGATTCCTTCACTCCCAAAGAAAATACTTTGGTTACTTTACTGGGCAGTGATGTAACATTAAGCTGGAAAAATAATGGTGAAGGAATAATTATTGAAATCCCAGAAAAAATACAAAATAAACCTCCCTGCCAATATGCATGGTGTATTAAAATTGATGAAATTAAAAAATAATAAGAGGATGAAGAAAATACTGTTATTTCTAATATTAGTTCCAATCTATACGCAGGCGCAAGATGTGAGTAAGCTTGATTCAATTTCCTTTCATGAAAAAATGCAATGGTTTGTAGATGCCAAACTTGGAATTTTTATCCATTGGGGCATTTATGCAGTAAATGGAATTAGTGAGTCATGGTCATTCTACAATGGCTATGTCTCGTATGAAGATTATATAAAACAAGTTGAGGGTTTTACTGCTAAAAATTATGACCCTGATTATTGGGCTAAGATTATTAAAGAAAGTGGTGCAAAATATTCAGTAATTACTTCAAAGCATCATGATGGTTTTGCTCTGTGGAACTCAAAGCTGGGAGATTTTAATGCAGCAAATGAATCCGCAGCAAAAAAAGATGTTTTAACGCCTTTTATCAGTGCCCTGAGAAATAATAATCTGAAAGTTGGCTTGTATTATTCCCTGCCCGATTGGTCATATACAAATTATACACATCATACAAGGAATATTGAAAGGTATAAAATAGAAAATGAACCAGAGCGCTGGAACAACTTTCTGAATTATTACCAGGAGCAATTAAAAGAATTACGAAACCAATATAATCCCGACCTGTGGTGGTTTGACGGAGACTGGGAACATAATGCTGAAGAATGGGAAATTACAAAAACCAAATCTCTGTTATCTGATAAAAACCCAAATGTAATTTTCAACTCAAGGCTTCAAGGTCATGGTGACTATGAAACTCCCGAGATCGGATTACCGGTATTGAGACCAAAAGCTGAATATTGGGAATTATGTATGACCATGAATGACTCCTGGGGCTATCAACAAAATGACAAAAACTATAAAACGCCCCAACAGCTAATGGATATATTCGTAGATTGTATAAGCAAAGGGGGAAACCTGCTTTTGGATATTGGGCCAAAAGCAGATGGTACTATTCCTGTAGAACAGGAAAATATTTTGAAAGAACTTGGGAAATGGACATCCAGGCATAAAAATGCAATTTATGGTACAAGAAAAGGTATTCCCTATGATCATTTTTACGGGCCTACATCATTATCAAAAGACAGTACCATACTATATCTATATATTCGGGATAAGCCGGCAGACGGACAAATTATTTTAAAAGGAATTACTAACAAAATCAACCGGATCTTTGTTGTAGGCAATGGAACTCTACTGGAACATAAAGTGTTTTGTCACGTTTACTGGAATAAATATCCTGGTGTAACATATATTAATATTCCCGAAAATGTAATGGACGAATACTATACAGTATTGGCTGTAATGCTGGATGGAAAAATCAATTTATACAGGGAATATTCCGGGGCCATTGAAAGTAATTAATTGAAAACGACATTAACACAAAATATGGTAAGAAGAAATAACAGACAGAAGCAATCTAAAACATTACAAACATTTAGAAAGATTCATAGAACAACAAGCATATTTTTGTTTGCGTTCTTCTTTTTTGTTTCGGTATCAGGCCTTTTTTTAGGTTGGAAAAAAAATAGTGGCGGACTCATATTACCAAAAACACATATCGGAACTTCAGCAGACTTAAAAAACTGGCTCCCACTTGATAGTTTACATAATATTGCAAGTCAGATACTGCACGACTCTGTTTCTTCAGATTTATCATTGGAGCTGGAAAGAATTGATATTAGAAAAAGTAAAGGAGTAGTGAAATTTGTTTATGAAAACCACTATTGGGGTATTCAACTTGATGGTGCTACTGGAACCCTTTTGCATATGGGTAAAAGACGTTCTGACTTTATAGAAAATATTCACGATGGTTCAATATTCGACAAATATCTTGGAACAAGTAAGGGGCAAATTTCATTAGTCTTTACATCAATAATGGGCCTGGCATTACTTACATTTACTATAACAGGCTTTTGGTTATGGTATGGTCCTAAAAAATTGAAACGAAAAAAGTAATATCATATCTTTGCAAATTAATTAAAAGGAATTATTAAACTTTGAATACTTCAGGCAAAATACTCTTAGTCTTAAACATTCTGTTTATTGTCACTATTCTATCTGCAGAAGCAAATACAAATGACACAATTTGGGCAAACTATGCTGAATACCATATAGATGACTACCTGGACATGGTTGTATGCAATACAGATATAGAGCCATATGCTGACCTTTCAAATAATACATCTTTGCATATTCAATTAGAAAGCAATGACTTATACCAGTTCAAAACAATACCTTCAGGTTTAAAAACAGGAATATCATACATAATAACAGGGAATAATAAGACTTATGCTTTATACTTCACAGATCTGCCCCTGATACACATTAATACCGAGTATTACATTGGTGATGAACCCAAAGTGCCTGCCCGATTCATAATCTCTGATGGGAATAATGATATCTTTTCTTCATTTATTGGAATTGAAAGAAGAGGAGGTATATCCCAGGGTTATCCGAAAAAATCATATGATTTAGAATTATGGAAAGATTCACTGGGACTGGATACCTTGAGAAGATCATTGCTTTCTATGAGGAATGATGACGACTGGCTGCTAATTGCCATGTATAATGAACCAATGAGATTAAGAAATGCTATTTCACATGAATTATGGTTAAAGATTCATACTTTATATTACCATGAAAGTGAACCAGATGCAGTACCCGGTATTCACACCGAATACGTGGAGCTATTTCTTAATGATGAATATAATGGTATCTACCTGCTTACAGAACAGGTAGACAGAAAACAACTGAAACTGAAAAAATATATTATAGAAACCTCAACAATAAGGGGACTACTTAATAAAGGAATTTACTGGGGAGATGCTGTAACATACGATGGTGCACCGGGTTTTAGTAATTCAAATCGTGTCTGGAGTGGTTTTGAAATGAAATATCCTAAAGAAGAGGAAATTACTGATTGGACTGATCTGTATAATTTTGTAAACCTGGTGGTAAATGGAAGTGAGAGTGATTTTTTATCAAATATTGTCAACATGTTCAATATTGACAATGCTGTGGATTATTTTCTATATCTCAATATTTTGAGAGGTACAGACAACAGAGGAAAAAATATTTATGTGAGCAGATACGATGAAGATGAACCTTTCGTAAATATACCATGGGACCTGGATGGTACATGGGGGATGCTATGGAATGGTTCACGACAAGATATTACAGATGATATCAAAACAAATGGTATGTACGAGCGTCTAATGAATCTCGATAATGATTTTTTTAACCTCTTGCTTCGTAGCCGTTGGAATTCTCTGCGTGAAAATGAATTTCATGAACAAACCCTGATGGAAATGTTTGAAGAAAAGTATAGTATCCTGCATATTAATGGTGTTTATAAAAGAGAAGAATTGAAATGGGGAGCAAGCACCCTGGATTTGCAGAATATTTTTTATCTGAATACCTGGCTAACAGAAAGACTGGCATTCCTGGATGATTATTTCCCCCCGATCATTAATTCAATCAATGACGGAAATGCAAATACAGAGAATCTGTACCTGCTATACCCAAATCCTGTAGATGATTATATAAATATTAGAAAACAGAACCCTCATCAGGTGTATTTTGAAATTTTCAACATACTGGGTTTACGCATTAAAACAGGCTTTTTGACGGATAATGAAACCAGACTTACTCTCAATGATATGAGTAGTGGAACCTACATTCTGAAAATATCGGATAGGAAACAAAACTCAATCAGAACCTTCAGGATAATTAAGAAATAAATTGCTTATAAACATACCGGTTTTAGAAAATAATATAGATTAATTTACCACTACTTTCCTTACAAGGGTTTCATTACCGGTATAAACTTTAAGGTAGTAAATTCCTTTAGTTTTTATTTGAATTTCCTCATCCCCAATGATTTCAGGGTTACGGTATATTAAAGTTCCTGAAGCATTATAGACTTCAACCTGCACTGGTTTATTTTGATTCACTTCCACATGAAAGCTTCCGGTATTAGGATTAGGGTAAAGCCGCATTTTTTGGCTTCCATCTTTGTCATAAATGCCTGTAACATTCACAATATAACAGGATGAAATGGCAGTACATCCATTTTGTGTAACAATCACAGCATAACTACCATTTTCAGAAGCTTCAAAACTACGGGCTGTGGCACCTGGAATAATAGAACTATCTGAACAGTTTATCCATTGGTAAGTAGCATCTGTGGCATTTGCCATAAGAACATTACCTATTCTTGATATGCTGGTATCCCCATAAACAGTAATATATCCATCCCTTATTATTTTATCCGATCCGGCTGGTTGAGATACAGTAAGGCTAACCTTAAATGTACCGGCAACCGGATAAGATACAAGTTGAGTTTGAAAACTGCCAGAATCAGGAAGTCCACCTTCAAACTCCCATATCCACGAATTTGGAGTATGCAGTGAAAGATCACTAAAATTCACCGCCTCTCCGGCACATATAATAGTCTGATTTGCTTCGAAATCTGCCACAGGAATTTCCGGTGAAAATGGTTTTATCACTACACTATAATCCTCTATCTCTCCATTCTCAATATCCTCACACGGATCAGGTGGCCACCGCCAGTATTTTGCCAGTATTCTCATTCTGAGCGTATCGAATAATGCATCTTCCGGAACCGTAACCACACCATTTACACTATGGTGTCCTTTAAGGAGGATAAATTCATTATCCAAATCAAAAGCACCATCTTTGTTCCAATCTATCCAACAACCGGATGTATCAATGTTATTCCAGGGATTATTGTAGTGAACATAAATAGGATAAGAAGCACCCCTGTACATTTCTGTCGATAGATGTGTGTAATCTGCTATACCCTCATCTGGTCCCGTATGGTTTAAAATACTTCCTACCCAAACAGTATCAATATAAATATCGTTAGTTTCCACTTGAGGTGTGCAATATCCTACGCTTATATAGCCAGGCTTTATTAAAGTATCATTGCCAGAAGCTGAAGTTGTTATAAGCGTTACGGAATATTCCCCAAAATCATTATAAACCACTTCCGGGTTTTGCTCATTAGAAGTAACCGGATCCCCTCCTTCAAAAATCCACTCCCATGCAGTTGGAGAATTCCCTGACAGATCGGTAAAGTGTACTGTTTCGCCAATGCTCACAATATTTTTGTCAGCTACAAATTCCAGCCCTGTAAAAGCATACAAGACATTCAATTCAGCACAACTCGCCCATGGATTATAATTGATCTCCTCTAAGCCCACAAACCGAATATACCGTCCCTCAACCGGGTTAAATAAGCTTTCTTTTTCACTGGTATTACGTGCCCATACACCATTATAAATAGCAGTATCCCAATCAGTTCCATTTAAACTTGTAAAAAAATCATATTCAATAATAGTTCCATTAGCTCCTCCATCCTGCCTCGGTAAATATCTTATGCCTGCTATATTGTAAGCATCCCCCATATCAATTATCAACTCATGTGGATAATCCGGATCGGCAGCTTGCCACTGAGTATGCCATATGGTTGTAATATCATCATCATACACATTCGTTCCGTACCTGCCCAATGCAGACTCTTCACTATCTACATAAATAAGAGTCCAGTTATCATGAGGCACAGTAACTATTATTTGAGCACATAATTTTAAACTCAAAAAAAGTATTAAAGATCCCGATATAATTTTTTTTGTATGCACCATATTTTTTACAAAGCTAAAATTTTTAAGAAGATTTTTATATGCATCTGATCTATCAGGGCTAAAAAATTTCCTGGGAGGCTCTTTGGGAGGATTAAATTATTATAATAGGAGGCTTTAAGAATATTGTCGTAAAAAATTGCATCGACACATCATCTACCAGCCTTATTTAAAGTGATTTTCAGAAGCAATTGCGATTTCAGTTACTACGTAGTATACTACGTAGTAAACTTGTTTTATTCTAATTAAATAGTCTTAACCCGCTTTATTCATACAAGAACCTGGTGAACCGGAGCGAAGCGGAGCCTCAACAAAGTTAATTGTATGAACCGAAGACCCTGGGGTCGAAGCGTAGTGGTAACACTGATATGAGCTGTAAGCGAATCGTCAGTGATGAGTTCAGCAAAGCAAATTTTTCGGGTTAACTGCCAATTATTTCTTTTCATTCAAACCTTTGGCCGTTCTGTCTTCCAGTGGTGGTGCAGGAGTCATTTCCGAAGGATTCTCATTCAACAACTTCATTACTTCCTGCACTACCTTTTCCATTTGTGGATCGCGCCCCTGAACCAGGATATTGGGATCATCCCAAACTTCAAAATCAGGGGCCACTCCCTCGCCTTCCCAGAACCAGTGTCCGTCATTATCATAGAGTCGGGCTCCGGGCACAGTAATCCCTCCCCCATCAATCAACTGGTGTCCGGTTGCCGGGCCAACAAGTATCCCCAGTGTACGTTCCCCAACAATAGGTCCTGCCTCCAGTTCCTGGAATGCCCAGGGCAGGCCATCTCCTCCAGAGCCGGCCCATCCATTAATTAGCATGCCTAATGGTCCTGTATTGGTCTTAATGGGATGGGTATGATCTTTACCGTGACGCCAGTGCAGGTTATACACAACAGGTCTTTGCAATAATTCCAGGAAACGATCGGCCAGTGCTCCCCCACCGTTAAAACGCTCATCTATGATAAATCCCTTTTTATCGATTTGTCCGTAAAACATACGAACAAGTTCCAATTGTCCCTGTCTTGAAGTATTTGACATATACACATATCCCAATTTGCCCCCTGAAAGCTTATCAACCATTTTCCGGTTGTTCTCAATCCATTCCAGGTATCTGAGATTTATTTCCTCTCGTTGTGTCAAACACTTGAGTATAATATTTTTGCTGTCGCCTGTTTTTCCTGTTCTACTCACAACCAGGGATACAGTTTTTCCGGCAAGTCCCTCAAACGCTGCGTAAGGGTCTTTTTCAGGATCAAGCAGGATTCCATTAACTGCAAGGATAAAATCCCCTTCTTTCACATCCACCCCTGGCCTGTCAAAAGGCGATCGTACTTCAGTATCCCAAACTGCCGGAATAACAATTTTACCAATCCTGTATTTATGCTGATCCATCTCCCAATCAATTCCAAGATAACCAGTATACACTACAGGAACTGATTCCACATCACCTCCAAATGTATAGGTATGACCCGCACTCAATTCTGCAGATAGATTAGACTGAATATTGGTGACATCCCAGCGGGTTCTTGCATCTTTGATCAATGCCCCATAGCGATCACGCAAAGCATCCCAATCCAACTGATGCATTCCTGGATCATAAAAAAAGTCACGATACCGTCGCCATGTATCCAGGAAGATCTGTTGCCACTCCTCCCGTGGAATGAGATTCATTTCCATACCTGAAGTCGGGATTGGTTTCTCAATTTTTTGTTTGGGCATTGGCTTAATAATTCCATACTTTCCCTTACTGGCAACTAAGAGTAATTTTCCGTTTGCAGTTGCTGAAACCCTGCTTACATCAGAAATAATTGTTTTTTCCTCCCTCTTTTTAAGATCATAGTAGATCAATGATGCCGATCTTTCTCCTGAACCGGCATTGGATTGTCGCAGGTAAACTAACTTATCTTTGAAGGAAAAAAGAGAGCCAATATTTCCAGCTTCTGGGGGAAGGATTACCAACCTGGATTCCATATTTGTAAAATCTACTTTGACCTCAGGTACTTTTGAAGAATCAGCTTTAGGCTTTTTCTGTTTTCCTATTTCATCATTTTCTGGCTTCAACAAAGAAGGGTTCTCCATACTCAAACTCAGGGAAGCCACCTGGGTAGAATTTGGATACACCCATGTTTCATCTCCCATATCGGAATATATTGCCGAAAAATTCCTGTCAGTGAGATAAAAAAGGTATTTCCCATCCATACTAAAAACAGGATAATAATCCTCATAAAAACCACTGGTTACCCTGTGTGATTTTTTCTCTTCAAGGCTATAAAGATAAATGGCATTATGCGCATTTTCCATCCCCTGGGTAAAAGCAATCCACTTTGAATCTGGCGCCCATGAAATATGGAAATAAGGTCGTGCTCCATGTCCGGTATTCCATTGAGTATTCCCTGCCATGCTCATATCTCCGCTCTTAACATCTAATACAGAAATAGTATTGGTCTCATCAATAAAGGCAAGTTTCTTACTATCGGGTGACCAATAAAGAGTATATCCATATCCTTTCCCTCGCCTGGTTAATTTACGCGCCTCACTTAAGCCATTTGAAGCTTGAAGATAAATCTCAAATTCGCCTGAACGATCACTCCAGAAGGCAATATTCTCTCCATCCGGAGCCCAGGCAGGATCTCTGTCAAAAGCTCCACTGGATTGGGTCATATTCATCACAAATCCTTCCTTAACAGGAATGTTAAATATCTCTCCCCTGGCCTCAAAAGCAACACGCTTCCCATTAGGAGAAGAACTCATATTTTTAATTCGCTTACTAACATTTACCAGGCGTGGTATTTCGACCGACAGATCACTTACCACATTTACCTGAACTTCTTTGTACTCTTCAGTATTGCTATCCATTAGATACAAAACTCCCCCAGCCTCAAAAATGAGGTCTTTCTTGCCAGCCGACAAATATGAAATATCAAACTCATTAAAATTTGTTATCTGCTTTGACTCTTTTGATTTTGTATTATACACCCAAATATTTAATCGCATATTTTCTGCCTGGTCGGAAAGAAAATACACCTTATCTCCTACCCATGCAGGTTTACCGTCGTTTGCATGATTGTTTGTAATATTCTCAGCGGTGTTTCTTTTCATATCATAGATCAGAATGTCTGAAGCCAGACCTCCACGATAACGCTTAAAAGGATAATTTTCTGTAATCTTGGTAATATAAGCCAGCGAATTACCATCGGGTGAAAAACTTGCCAGTTCACCATATGGAACCTTAAGTTTTACAGGGAATCCCCCGTCTTTGCCCACCAGGTACAACTGCTTTACAGATTGTCTGCCACTTTCCCGTCCGGATGCAAATAAAATATGCTCTCCGTCAGGGTGCCACTCAAGCATCCTGTCAGGATGCGATTGATAGGTTAGCCGTGTGGGTAATCCTCCCATGGATGGCATTACAAATATATCCTTGTTGCCATTGTAACTGGCAGTATAAGCAATAGAGTTCCCATCCGGTGAAAAGCGGGGCCAGGATTCTTCCCCCGGAGAGTGTGTTACCTGGACAGCAGTTCCACCATCCTTTGGCATTACCCATATATCACCTCCATATACAAAAGTGATCCGGGTATCTGAAACATCCATATAAGACATCAGTTTTGCGTTGATTTGACTATACAATCCACTGAATAGAAACAGGCTTAAAAAAAGGAAAAATAACTTTTTCATAGTTAAGGATTTAGATTTTATTGGTCTTGTGAAGTCATCCACTAAATTAAAAATAAATACCCAATAAAAACCAGGAGGTATTGATTTTATTATATTTACTATATAAAGCTTAATGAAATTAATTCATACCAATACTTCACGAATATGGAATTCACAATAAAGTTTGCTGAAGAACAAGATACAGCAATTATTCTCAATTTTATTAAGGAACTGGCAAAATATGAAAAACTATTAAGCGAGGTATCTGCAAGCAAAGAGATATTGAGAGAGCAGATATTTGAGAAAAAATATGCAGAAGTGTTACTAGCCAGATTAGATGGAAAAGTCATTGGCTTTGCCCTGTTTTTTCATAATTTTTCTACTTTCATGGGAAAATCAGGCATTTACCTTGAGGACCTGTTTGTTTTGGAGGCTTTTAGGGGAAAAGGATATGGGAAAAAAATCCTGCAGTTCCTGGCAAAGCTGGCCCTGGAAAGAAACTGTGGCAGACTTGAATGGTCGGTACTTGATTGGAATCAGGAAGCTATTGATTTTTATGAATCACTGGGAGCCAGGATGATGAATGAATGGAAGGTATTTCGCTTGACAGGTGTTGAACTAAAGCAACTGGGAAATAATTAAAAAAGCAAATGTGAAATTATCATCAAATCATATTTCATCTGCAACACTTTCAGGATTGAGCCTTATTTTTTTGGGTATTACCTTGCTTACCTATTTTGTTTCTGAACATATTTTTTTCTGGGATACCGTACAACTGGCATCCAGGCATGCACATTTTTATTTTGAAAATAATTTCAACGAATTATTTCTACCAGATGAAATAGACAGTGGTCACATCCCTTCCTTTGGAATATACCTTGCCCTGGCCTGGAAGTTGTTTGGGAAAAGTCTGTTTGTCAGCCACTTTGCAATGCTACCCTTCCTCTACGGAATTATCCTGCAGGCCTGGTTGCTAATTAAGAAATACTTCCCGCCACAACTTTCCCTTCCTGTACTGATCCTGCTTCTTGCAGATCCTACTCTCCTAAGTCAGTCTATCCTGGTATC
>JAYEGO010000342.1:0-2861 GCA_034659155.1 Bacteroidota bacterium
GAATTAACAATATGAAGTACCGCTACAGTAACCCAGGTGGCAATATAAAACCAAATTGCCACATAGATATGACTGGTTCTTCTTTTGAGAAGGGTTCCAAACATATTGATACCGAAAATAACCCAGATAACTGTAATCGCTATGTCAATGGGCCATTCCAGTTCGGCATATTCTTTACTTACTGTTATCCCAAGCGAAAGGGTTATTGCTGCTGCAGAGATAATAGTCTGCCATCCCCAAAAATGAATCTTACTTAACACATCACTAAACATACGGGCTTTAAGGAGCCGTTGCATGGAGTAATACACCGCCGTAAAAATTCCATTTCCAACAAAAGCAAAGATTGCTGCATTTGTGTGAATGGGCCTTATTCGGCCAAATGTTAAGTACTCAAGGTTGAAATTCAAGGCTGGAATGAAGATATGAAAAGCAGCCAGCAGCCCAACAAGCAATCCGATTGCCCCCCAAAAAATGGTTGCATAAGCAAATTGCTTTACGATTTTATTATCATAATAAAATTTTTCTGGTTCCATAAGCAAAGTTAATTTTGGTTGTTTTTATCAGAGTTTACATTAGGTTCGTCCTCATGGTTCTTTGTTTCATCTTTTGTCTGGTCCTTGTCTGCCTGATCACTCGGGGGATCATCAAACAGAATGCGAACTGCAGGACCATAGTTATCTTCATATTGCCCGCTTCGAACTGCCCAGATAAAGGCGATGAGAAAACCTGAAGCCACCAATACGCCAACAATTATTAAAAAGATTATTGCATGCAATATTCCAAATATGATAATTAATAGATACAAAAATATTTATCTTCTTTTAGTAAGCAAACTCAGAAGACAATTTATAATTAATCAAGATTAGTTATTGCAATGTAAAGTATCAGTCAATCGTAATCTTAATATAAGCTACACTGCTTCAGCTTATTTATTAACAATGACTTTTTCTTGTTAATAAAAATTAAACTTTTCCCTGCGAACTAAAAACGAAATACTTAAAGTGGCAAAGCTTACAACGGAAACTGAACTCAGGGGCATTAAAATAGCAGCTATAACGGGAGACAATGAACCCCCGACAGCGAAACTGAGGCCCACAATGTTGTACAGAAACGAAATGCCAAAACTTACATATACAACATTCATGGCCTTTTTTGAAAAAGAAATGAGTTTATAAAGGGACGAAAAGCTCGCTGATTCCAGGATGGCGTCACAGGCAGGAGAAAACTGGAATATATCATCTGCAATACTGATCCCTACATCACTCTCATTCAATGCTCCTGCATCATTCAATCCATCCCCAATCATAAGAACTTTCTTTCCCTGCTTCTTAAGGTTTTTAATGTATTCAAGTTTTTGTTCAGGACTTTGATTGAAATTTAAATAAGAATTGCTCTTGAAAAGAGGAAGCAGCCTTTCGCGTTCAGAATCATTATCTCCTGAAAGCAGGTGTAATTCGAATTTTTCACCAAGTATGGAAATAACCTTATCCATTCCCTCACGGTATCTGTTATGAATATTAAAATAGCCTTTATTAGTGTTGTTGATATTGATATATACCCGGCTTGCCGAACTGTCTTTTTCAAGGTCTTTTCCGGTAACAAATTTTTCAGATCCTAAATTTATTTTAGAGCCTTTTACCATAGCAGAAATTCCAAGGCCTGGTAACTCCTGAAAGTTTTCAATCTCAAATGATTCAGCTTCCTTTATATTTAGAGTAAGTGCACGACTTATTGGATGTGCAGAATGTTTGGTAATGGACCTGATCATGCCCAGATCTTGTTCAGACAGGGGATCTCCAACCCAACTTGCATTCATCTCTGCTGTAAGTGTTATGGTGCCTGTTTTATCAAAAACTATGGTGTCTATTTTATTTAGTCCTTCCACTACATCTGCTTTTTTAAGGTAAAATCCGGCCCGTCCAAACCAGCGCATAGTTCCTCCAAAGGTAAATGGAATAGTAAGTGCAAGAGCACAGGGACATGCAACAATCAAAACGGCTGTAAATGAAAATATAGCTTTAGAAGCATCCATAATAACCCAGGCTATGGCAGCAAGCGTGGCAATGGCAAGAATGATGATAGTAAAATACTGACTGACTTTATTGATGATAGTTTCCAGTCCCCTTTCCTTATCAGATTTTGCA
The DNA here is from genome assembly GCA_034659155.1 of Bacteroidota bacterium. Lineage (GTDB taxonomy): Bacteria > Bacteroidota > Bacteroidia > Bacteroidales > VadinHA17 > JAYEGO01. The sequence goes on from JAYEGO010000342.1 coordinate 2,145, forward strand.
TGATACTGGTTCCACAGCAGGGTTAGTTTACTCTGGTCTACTTCCTTTTCTACTTCCAGTTCTATCCTGCTTCCAATTTGCCTTCCTCCGGCAAACACATGCATGCCTTCCTCTTTAGTTACAGGAAATGATTCTCCGGTAACAAAACTGTAATCAATATTCCCTGTTCCTTTAATAAGTTTGGAATCAGCCGGTATTAATTCCTGGTTTTTGATAATAATTATGTCGCCAATTTTCAGTTCTTTAAGAGGTGCTACTGTTTCTGTTCCCTTGTTTATACGAGTGACCGCCACAGGAAAAAAAGATTTGTAGGTACGTTCAAAGGAAAGAGCCTGATAGGTTTTGTTCTGGTACCATTTTCCTATAAGTAGAAAAAACACCAATCCAGTCAGGGAGTCCATATATCCTATTCCTGAACCAAAAAATATCATCCAGCTGCTTTGAAGAAACAATGTAGTAATGCCAAGTGCAATCGGAAGATCTATGTTGATAATCCCTTTTTTGAGGTTTTTAACAGCAGAGAAGTAATAGTCATTGCTGCAATAAAAAACCACGGGTAATACCAGTATGAAACTCATAAGCCCAAGAAACTGCTCCATGAAACTTTCCAGAAGATCACTCCCGGGAAGGTATTCCGGAAAATTGTAGAGCATGATATTCATAAAACTGAAACCTGCAATTCCAATCTTTATTACCAGATCTCTACCAGTTTTGCTA
>JAYEGO010000343.1:0-2860 GCA_034659155.1 Bacteroidota bacterium
ATTTGTAAGTTGAACGCCTACCTGCCGGCAGGCAGGAATCCCGATAGTGTAGCGTATCGGGATAAATGAGTATAATACTCCGATGCTTGCATCGTTTTGAAAACAAATTCCTATTTTGATACCTCGTTAGCTCTGCTACGAGGTAGTTCATCAGGGGGCAGATTCAATAAAAACGTAGCGTTTCTTCCAACTGAGTTATAATAAATTTGCATTAATTCGTCAACAGTTGGTTTCTCCTGCGAAACCATACTCATTTCCAACCCACCTTACATCAGGACCGGCATCACTGAACATCACAGCATTGGGTTGGAGTTCCCTCACAATTTCCCGTGTAGCCGGCCAGTCATAATATGTTTTTCTGTCAATTTTACGCTCTTCCCTGGTTCCTCCATAGTAACCATCTCCTCCATTGGCTCCATCAAACCATAGCTCATTTATTATTTTGGCTTGTCACTTAGATTCTTCTTTGCCTTTTCTCCTTTAAAAAGCCCGGTCACCTCTTTTACAAGGTGCTCAAATAAACGGTACCTGAGCAACTTCACCTCGGTCACAATTTTTTCTTTATCCATCCGAATTTTAAACCGAATGCGTTCTGTTTCCATTCTCAGGCTTTTCAGGCTAGTTATCTTCATCTTCGGGAATATTGAAAATTGAAATAAGCGATTTAACAAAAATACTGGTTAAGAGCGGGGTTTTTCTTTGACGCATCCATATTAACATTAGGATTAGGATAATGAGGTATCCGCCTGAAACGAGAAGATAACCAAGGAAAACACTTTCCAGTTTGAAGTTTATATAATTTGCAAGGGCCACTGAACCAAATATAAAAACAAGGAGACAGAATATAGAGATGATAAAAATAGTAGCGATTAGGCCCAGGAGAAGGGAGGATTTTTCCACACCTTTTAAGGTATAAAATCGTAATTCATCCTTAAACAGGCTTGCCAGGCTATTCCACAAGTCTTTTAAACTATCCATTTTCTATTCCTTTCTCAACGCTTTTTATCAGTTTTGATATCTTATCCACCAGGTCTTTGGTTTCTTCCGATTTTACCTCTTCAAGCTCTTTTACTACGCTACTTAAGGTGGACAGATGTCTGGAAAGCTTTCCTTTTTTCTCTTCTGGCCCCCAGAGGTATAGTCCCAGCAATAATCCACCTACAGTACCCAGTGCTGCAGCCACCATAAGTTTTGTATTTTGATTATCCATAGTTCTGAATATTTAAAATGAATAGTTCCTAAAATTAAAAATAAAATATTAGAATAGCCTGGATGAGTGACCTGTTTTTATTTTTCAATCCAGAGCATTCATCCAAACATATCCCGTAGAATTCTTATCCTCAGGAAGGCGCACGAAGAGTTTAAAATATATTTGTAAATGTTATATTTACAGATACAAAATATTATTATTTCTAAAGTATGGTAAAGAAAGAGGTGGCAGTCGGCATTGATATCGGTGGAACAAATACGGTTTTTGGCTTTGTTGACAACAAAGGAAATATCCTGGGAGAGGATCGGATAGGGACAACACAATATGATGAAATTGAGGTATTTATAGCGGCATTGTATGAAAAAATAGTTGTTACCGGCCAGAAGATTGGAAACGATATCGAAGTGGTTGGATTTGGAATTGGTGCCCCAATGGGGAACATAAACAAAGGAACAATTGAACATGCTGCAGGACTCCCCTGGAAAGGGATAGTTCCTCTTTCGGATATTTTCAGAAGACATACAAACCTCCCTGTAATCCTAACAAACGATGCAAATGCAGCTGCAGTGGGGGAGATGGTATATGGTGGTGCCAGGGACATGAAAGATTTTGTGGTAATTACTCTTGGTACCGGCTTAGGTAGTGGCTTTGTTGTTGACGGAAAGCTGGTATATGGGAATGATGGATTTGCCGGTGAAATCGGGCATACTGCTATACGGCCAGGAACATCAAATCGTGATTGTGGTTGTGGAAGAAAAGGCTGCCTCGAAACATATGTTTCAGCAACCGGACTGAAAAGAACTCTTTTGAAAGTTATGGCCGACAGTATCGAACCAAGTGAGCTGAGAAAGTACAGTTTTGAAGAGCTTGATGCTGAAATAATTCATGAGGCAGCAAAAAGGGGTGATCATATTGCAAAAAAAGCTTTTTTACACACAGGAATGATGCTTGGTTTTAAACTGGCTGATGTTGTGGCACATACCAACCCTGAGGCAATTTTTCTTTTTGGTGGACTCGCCCTTGCTGAGGATCTGATTTTTATACCGGCAAAAGAATATATGGAGAAATACCTTCTCAGTATTTATAAAGGGAAAGTCAAACTTCTGCAATCGGAATTAAGCACTCATAATGCAGCAGTTCTGGGAGCCAGTTCACTGGTATGGTCATTTAGAGAATCGTAATTCGTAATCCTGTAGGGGGCTTATCCAAAACAAAAACCTTTATTCGCTTCGTTCATTTGTTATTGGTAATAATTATTATTCAAGAATTTAAGATGGAGTTAACTGTTTTACCGCAATGATGGTTCCCATATTCTTTTAACACCTGATCTACTTTCTCTTCATCGAAATCATACTCAGTGCACCAGCAATTCTCAATTTTTTTACACCTTGATTTTCTATCTATGTCCTTCTTTTTTATTTCCTCAAATAACTTGGTATTTAACCTTTCTTCTTGAAGATTAATAAAAAAGTTTCGTAGAATAAGAAGTCCAACAAAGGCTATTATAAATAGAAAGACCATGCGTTTTTTTATTCGTGAAACTCAATTTTCAAAAACATAGTGCATTGAAATTTGTAAGTTGAACGAATCCCGATAGTGTAGCGTATCGGGATAAATGAGTATAATACTCCGATGCTTGCATCGTTTTGA
>JAYEGO010000344.1:0-2858 GCA_034659155.1 Bacteroidota bacterium
TGCCTGCCGGCAGGTAGGCGTTCAACTTACAAATTTCAATGCACTATGTTTTTGAAAATTGAGTTTCACGAATAAATATTTGCTCTCAATGTTGTCTTTTGAAAAGTACGCTAAAGCGCACTATTTCTAATATATATACTCCTATAACACTATGCTGAAGCATGGTGTTTTTTTTTACTCAATAGCTTAGTTGATTATCAAAAGGCTTTGGATTGACTACATGGGTTTCGTTCTAATCTAACCTGAGTTCGATGTAGGAAAATACAAAAATTCCTATAACATTCAGATAATCAATAACCCCAGGTTTCCTGCCTGCCGGTAGGCATGGCAGCCTGGATGAGTTCAATTATACTAAAAAGTGAAATTTAATTAATTTTGTAAATTATTTACTAGCGTCCGGCAAAAAAACTATATGTGGGCTAAAGCCCGGTGACAGCAGGCATTCTGTAACCCCAGGCTTAAGCCTGGGGTTAGTAATACCTTGTTCTATTTGGGCTTTAGACCTTCACCTAAGCATTTGATTTAAGGTGGATTTTACCTACATTAAAAAAAGTTTCTTAATTTTGAACCATTATAAATAGCTGGTTTCTTTATACAAAGCACCCTGATGGATAAGCACGAATACCTGGGAAAAGCGGATATCAATGCCATTGATAGTTTATATGCGCAATATCTTGAGAATCCCGATGAACTGGAAGAAAGTTGGAGAAAGTTTTTTGAGGGATTTGAATTTGCCCGAAAAAATTATCAAACCAAGCCTTCAGGAAAGGTCTTCGACAAGGAATTTAAGGTTATTAATCTGATTGAAGGATACCGGCGCCGTGGTCATTTGTTTACCGAAACTAACCCTGTTAGAAGCAGAAGGAAGTACACACCTACACTGGATATTCAGAATTTTGATCTTTCTAAAGAAGACTTAAGTACGGTATTTCAGGCCGGGAAAAAAATTGGCATAGGCCCTGCCCCACTGCAAACCATTATTGATCATCTTCAGCAAACATATTGCCGGTCTATCGGCGCTGAATATGGCTTTATCAGAAACCCTGAAGTTGTTTCCTGGCTTCAGCAGAAAATGGAATCCCAACAAAACATTCCTGTCTTTAGCCACGAAGAAAAAAAGCACATGTATTTATTGTTGAAACAGGCAGTTGGATTTGAGAGTTTTATTCATAAAAAGTTTATCGGACAGAAAAGATTTTCACTGGAAGGAGCAGAATCGCTAATACCTGCCCTGGATGCTGTGATACAAAAAGGTGCAGACCATGGAATCCGGGAATTTATTATTGGGATGTCTCACAGGGGAAGGTTAAATGTACTGGCGAATGTACTTCAAAAGCCCTATGAAGATATTTTTAACGAGTTTAATGGAAAATTCTACGACAGCACAATTTCACTGGGAGATGTAAAATATCATCTGGGATATGGAAATGATATTACCACTTCGAATGGTAAGAAAGTACGATTGAACCTTGCTCCAAATCCCTCTCACCTGGAAGCAGTTGATCCGGTTGTTGAAGGAATTGCACGAGCAAAAATAGATTATAAATATGATGGTGATACAGGGAAACTAGCGCCTATTCTGATTCATGGAGATGCAGCAATCGCATCCCAGGGAGTTGTTTATGAGGTTCTTCAGATGTCAAAGCTACCAGGCTACCAAACCGGAGGAACCATACACCTGGTTATTAATAATCAGGTTGGATTTACAACCAACTACCTGGAGGCACGATCAAGCACTTATTGTACTGACATAGGAAAAGTTACCAAAGCACCAATCTTTCATGTAAACGGAGATGATGTTGAGGCATTGGTTTATACAATACTTATGGCAATGGAATTCAGACAAGAGTTTCAGTCTGATGTTTTTATAGACATTTTAAGCTACCGGAAATATGGACATAATGAGGGAGATGAACCAAGATTCACCCAACCTCTATTGTATAAAGCAATTGCCAATCATCCGAATCCAAGAGATATCTATGGTAATAAATTAATTGAGGAAGGGCTTTACACACCTGAAGACATCAAATTTGCTAAAAAGGATTTTGAAGAAATTTTAGATTCAAAATTGGAAAAATCACAGGAAACAGATGAAGTCCATATTCGCCAGTTTCTTTCTGAGGACTGGCAGGGATTTTCACACCCTGACAAAAACAGCCTGGCCAAATGTCCCAAAACAGGAATTCCTAAGACCAAGATCCTGGAATTGGTAAAAAAAATCAATCAGCTTCCTTCTGATAAACATTTTTTCAAGAAATTGATCAAGCTCATTGATAACAGGAAAATCATGGTTGATGAAAATCGTTTGGACTGGGCCATGGGAGAAATGCTGGCTTATGCAAGTCTTTTAACGGAAGGACATCCGGTACGAATCAGCGGACAGGATGTGGAGAGAGGGACTTTTTCTCACAGGCATGCCTGCTATGTTGAGGAAGATACGGGAAATAAATTCTATCCGCTCCAGCACCTGGATGACAAGCAGGCTGAATTTACAATTTACAATTCCCCACTGTCAGAATATGGAGTATTGGGGTTTGAATATGGATATGCACTTGCTCTGTCAAAAGGACTTACCATTTGGGAAGCTCAATTTGGAGATTTTTTCAATGTGGCCCAGGTCATTATTGATCAGTATATTAGTTCGGGAGAAGAAAAATGGGGCTTAATGAATGGCCTGGTATTGTATCTGCCTCATGGCTTTGAAGGACAGGGACCGGAGCATTCCTCTGCCCGCATGGAACGCTTTCTTTCCATGGCTTCAAGAAACAATATGCAGATTATTCAGCCATCAACTCCTGCCAGCCTGTTTCACGTATTAAGGAGACAGATGACCCGGAAGTTTATGATTCCATTAATCA
>JAYEGO010000345.1:0-2855 GCA_034659155.1 Bacteroidota bacterium
AAATTAATAACATCTGATAAATACTTGATTGATGGAATTCATTATATTCATTCAAATCCGTTTAAACATGGGATAGTGGAGAATCCTGCTGACTGGGAATTTTCGAGTCTTTCGGAATATCTTGGTGAAGGAAACATGCTTGTCAGTAAGAGAATTTTGAGGAATTATTTCCATCAGTATTATACGTATCAAACTTCATTTCAAGAATATATAGAAAGTAAGAAATTTAAAGAAGATTTAGATTAAAAGGAAGACCTTGCAATCGCTTCTTTCAGTGAAACATACAGTTAGCAATTTAGGATTAGTAGAACGGTAATAATGGGAAACCTTGAAATCGTTTCTTTCAGATAATCTCTGGAGTTAACAATTTCAAGGTTGGATTGTGGAAGAAGAAAATTGAAAGAAACCTTGAAAGGATTAAATTAGTAGAAGTTATGAATGAAATCCTTGCAAGGTTAAGGTTACGGAAAGGATGATGTCTCCGGGACTTGATGGTCTTGGTTCCTGGCTGAAAAGACAATACAGTCCGAAAGGATGATCAATACTAAGTTGATTATATTATAACCGTACTTAATGATTTCTATGCTGACTTCGATAAGTAAGATTTATAAATTAGAAATTTGTAGTCAACCCTGAAATTTCTTTATAAGTATTATTTAGTCTAGAAAATGGATAAAGAGAAGGAGGTCATGATGAGATCTTATCGTGCGTATCAAGAGAGACGAAGCAATGTGTCGGGTAAGACGATTATCGGCATTGATCCAGGGAAGAGCAGGCATCAAGCTGTTATCATAGATACAACTGGAATTCCGGTTGGTAAGACATTTTCATTTTCAGTGAATCATAAAGGATATCATGAGAAGTTATGGAATGAGATCAAGAAACAGATATCGGATCATTCTTCATCAAACTTATTGTTTGCCGTGGAAGCATCCTGCAATCTGTGGCAGACGATATGCAATTATCTTCGATTGGAGGGTTATGAAGTAGTTCTAGTCAGTCCAATGATTACCAAACAATCACGAGTAATGCTTAATAATGATTTTTCCAAAACAGATCCCAAAGATGCACTTTTGATCGGCTTAAACACCCAACGAGGATATTATAATAAAATGAGAGATTATTTGGAAAAAGCTAATAATATGCGCAGTCTAAGCATCGCCTACGACAAACTCAGAAAGGATTACAATAGTTATAGAGGAAGACTTCGGGCAGCGATGGAATTAGTATTTCCTGAGCTGTTGAATGTGATAACTCTGGGAACTAAAACGAGTTATTATCTATTGGGGAAATATCTGTTTCCGGCAGAATATCTCAATATGGATATTCAGTCAGAATCGATAAAGATAGAGAAGATATCACGCCGGAGATACGGAATAAAGCATCTTCATAAGCTGCAGGAGTTGGCAAAGCATACGATAGGGATCTCTTCCCATGATAATTCATATCATAGAACTATCATTTTGATCTGGCTGCAAGGAATGAAAGAGATCGACTCTCGACTAAAAACAATCTTGGATCAATTAATAGAATTAGCTTCATCATTGAAGGAATTTTCTATCTTAACGAATATAATGGGAATCTCAGCTAAGACAGCATCTTTGTTTCTGGCAGAGATAGGAGCTATCTCAGCATTCAATAATTATAAAGAGATCGAGAAGTATGCCGGCTGCAATTTACGCTTAACTCAATCCGGTAAGCACGTTGGTTCACGTCGCATCAGTCATCTGGGTAATACCCGTTTGCGTTGGATCCTTTATCAGATGACAGAAGAGACAATGAAGTACATTCCTGAGGTGCGGATCAAATATCTGAAACGTCAACTAAAGAAACAGATCTACCGTAAGAACCTTGTTGCTTGCATTCCACAACTATTGAAGTTGATATTTTCCTTATTAAAAGAGAACAGATATTATGAATATTATAAAGATAGAGTTAGCGAGATGGAAAAACTTAATGAGCAATATCAGATAGTGAAAGCAGAGCGAGTTGGTAGACATAGAAAAAGACAAAATAAACCAACAATAAAAGAGGAGTTACGCAAGATAGCTTAAAGATAATATTACAAGTGCATAGAGTGAAAATAAAGAGGAAATTCAGCATAGCAGCCGCAATAAGCGGAGAAGGATGACCGGCGGCGCACAGCCTGGAAGGTTATAGAATACATAATTCTATTAAACGCTTCGACTAATAGATTCACCGGTCATCTCGTTCTCCTTTGAGTCGAATCAGAAAATTAGTGAACAGGTTACTCAAGAACCGAAGACGAAAGAAAGTTTTGACAAGGAGTATGATAAAAGTTTACAAGCCTTGGGCTTGCGAGATGAACATCCTAACAAGAAAAAAGCTGGTTTTCCTTTCAGGGACAGCTGTCCCTGAAAACAGGGGTAAAGACATAGAAATCACGTCTATTTGACTAAGAAAAGAGCTAAATCACTAATTAAAATATTTTTTTTCGGTTGACTTTGGACAAGAAGTTTTGCGCACGCTGCGGGATCGCCCCGATTTATCGGGGACGCCCAAGACAGACCACAAAACCCTGAATCCAGCAGCCGCCGAATCGGACGAAAGCACACCGACCAGCCTACCCGCTGACACGCTTGTTAGGCGACCGTTTTTCTTTATACTCACTGATTCCTTTATCAAATAAATCCTCAGCAGAAATTGTCTTATTATCAGAAAAAATCCTATTATAAATGCTTATAAAACTGCTTTCATCATAATCGTTCATTCTGTAACTATGCTCTACTCCAGCTTTTTTTAGAACACTACGATTATAAAAACTACAAAGATTTTCGTAAGCATTGTATTTAATTTGAAAATTGTCAGGTGAGATATTTGTTTCTTTATTTAAT
>JAYEGO010000346.1:0-2851 GCA_034659155.1 Bacteroidota bacterium
GATACGGCCCTGATAATTCATTAAACCTATTAAAAGCCTGTGCATATATATCTTTAGCCATGGATAAACCATACTCGCCTGAAATCGATAATCCATTTAATTCCTCAAGCCATGTTGTTCCGGCTGTCTTTAAGTGTATTCCCTGATCATGCTTTTTCATAAGCATATTTATAATAGGATAGAGCCTAAACTTATCACTCCCCGTGTGAATGCTTAATTTTAGTTCCCGGGGAAGATCGAATTCTTCTTTTGCATAATCAAGTACAAAAAGTACTTCATCAAACTCCTTTTCAAATTGTTTGAGATCTCCCACATAATCAATTCCTTTAAGAAATTCACCTGTAAATTTAGGTGCAAAAGTCTGAAGTGTTATATTTCGGAGCATTCCCAGTATAAAAAACAATTCAATGGGAGATTGTGCCACTTCTACCTCATCCATTGAAACTTCTGTAACAAAATTAGCTTTACCCTTAACTCTCGCAATATGATCATAGATTTTTAATGCTTCTTCTGCAGCTCCCAGGTATTTTTCGGCAAGCTCAATAATAAATGGTATTGTAATTTTATAGGCTGTGGCTATACCTGGAATTTTCAGTTCACCAAGATAAGCCTCACTCCAGCTAAAAAAAGACTCCTGTTTTTCTTCCGATACTACGGTTCCGATAAAATCTACTACATCAATGGTAAAAAAATCAGAATGCTCTATAAAAAGCTCTACATTTTCCATATTTATATGATCTGCATCAACAAAATATGACCTATCCCATTTTAATATTTTTACCGCATTATCTGCCTGAAGTCTTGTCTCTTCAGGCTCCGAGCCAATAGTTTTATGCTCCCTGTATGATTTATTCCAGACCGGTGTAATCTCAGCACCATACTTCAGGGCATCTTCAACAGCTCTTAACTGTGCCAGGGCCTGGTGGGCAAAACGATCCCCTATTCCTATAGAATATTTAGTCAGATTCATAATTTATTAAACATCATAAGTGGTAGAGGCTGTTTCTCCACCTCGTCCGGTCCAGTTTGTATGAAAAAATTCTCCTCGCGGTTTATCAAGTCGTTCATATGTATGTGCTCCAAAATAGTCTCTTTGGGCTTGCAATAAATTTGCTGGTAACGAGGCCGATCTGTATCCATCATAATAGTTTAGAGCTGTTGTTAATGCAGGTATAGGAATTCCATTTAAAATAGCTGTTGAACAAACCTTTCTCCAGCTATCCTGGGCTTTCAGAATAACATCCTTAAAATAAGTATCTAGCAAAAGATTGTTAAGATCCTGGTTTTTGTCAAATGCTTCTTTTATTTTATTGAGGAACACCGAACGGATAATGCATCCGCCCCTCCACATAAGTGCAATAGATCCATAGTTTAGTTCCCAATTATACTCTTTTGCAGCTGCCTTCAGCAGGACAAAACCTTGAGCATATGAAATAATTTTTGAGGCAAATAAGGCCTGTTTTAAATCTTCAATAAATTCTGCCTTTTTGTATTTAAATACCGGCGATGGCCCTTTAAGAATTTCTGAAGCATAAACTCTTTCTTTCTTTTGAGCTGACAAGCATCTTGAAAAAACCGATTCGCCAATCAGGGTAAGTGGTATACCAAGATCAAGAGCAGCAATTCCGGTCCATTTTCCTGTACCTTTTTGGCCCGCTGTATCAAGAATCTTTTCAAGTAGAGGATCTCCTTCTTCATCTTTAAATACAAGAATATCTCTTGTTATTTCAATAAGATAACTGTCAAGCTCTCCTTTGTTCCACTCTTTAAATACTTCGTGCATTTCATCATGAGACAATCCAATAAGATCCTTCATTATATTATACACTTCCGTAATTAGCTGCATATCGCCATATTCTATTCCATTATGCACCATCTTTACAAAATGGCCTGCTCCATCATCTCCAACCCAATTACAACACGGAGAACCGTCTTCAACTTTGGCACTTATACTCTGAAAAATATCCTTAACGAAAGGCCATGCATCTGTTGATCCACCAGGCATAATTGACGGCCCAATAAGAGCACCCTCTTCACCACCTGAAACCCCGGTACCAATATATAAAAGTCCTTTACTCTCAACATAATTTGTGCGACGAATTGTATCAGGATAATGAGAATTACCACCATCGATTATAATATCACCTTCATCTAAAAAAGGTATAATTTGCTCTATGAAATCATCAACAGGCTTCCCTGCCTTTACCAGTAGCATAACTTTTCGTGGACACTCCAATGAATTTACAAGTTCTCCAATCGAGTAAGTTCCGATAAAATTCTTATCCTTTCCTCTTCCATTTATAAATTTTCCGACTTTTTCAGAGGTACGATTGTATACAGCTACTGTAAAACCCTTGCTTTCCATGTTCAGCACCAGATTTTCACCCATTACAGCAAGCCCTATCAAACCTATATCAGCTTTCTCTTTCATGTTTATTTATTTTTTACCATTTAGTTTTCATATTATCAAATCTGAATTGTTTTACGACTTATTATCCTCGCTTCGTTTCAGGTCTTTTGGGCATTAATTCAATGTCGGTAAGATCAGATATTTTTACCGGATTACCTGATTCAATACTGTTTCGTGCAGCAATACCAATCAGAATTGACATAGCTCCGTCCCTTGTTCCGGCGGCATGCTTAAATGGATCAGACATACCCGAATTTCTGAAAATCATGTCCTGCAATCTCTGATCTCCGCCACCATGACCACCTGATGATCTGGGAACTTTCACCAAATTATAATCATCCCAATTTTTCATTACCATGATCTCATTGTAATCATTAACAGCTTTTTCATTTTCCTGTGACATTTCCTTTGCATGTAATTCAGCCTGATTTACCCTTTCAT
>JAYEGO010000347.1:0-2849 GCA_034659155.1 Bacteroidota bacterium
AAAGAAAATCAAAAGTTTTATGTGTTTTGCCTTTGGTCTCATGATGAATTATATTAGTTTTTGCTTTTTATTTCAAGTGATGATTAAGTATTTGTTTCACTAAATTGTATAGTTTTTGCTATAATGCTAAACGAAATGCGAAGCATTACAAAAGTCTTTTTATCTAGATTAGGGGAGTGACTCAAATCGTCCTCTGCGCCTTACTGTTTCTTACCGACCTTACTGTTTCTTAATCTTATACACTTTGTGAACCTTCTGATCGGAAGAATATACCATCAGGAAATAAATTCCGGGCTTGAACTGTGCAAAATCAAGATCTACTATCTCGTCTGTATTGATCATCTGCGGTTCACGTGTAAGTACCTTTTTTCCGGTAATATCAGTTACCTCAATGGTAAATTCTTCTGATTTTTCCAAAGAAAACTTCACATTCAGGTAATCATAAACCGGGTTTGGATATGCTTTTACCGACCAGTTTATTTCAGGTCCATCTGCAATATTTACAGCCATGTCCCATGGTTGCTGGAAGCCTTGTGTAAGCACATTACTCCCTTCTGTAAGGGTGCTAACGGCCAGTTCTCCAACTGTCCATGACAGGCTGTAAGAACCATTTGTCTGGTAAGCACCGGCAGTGGCTAGCACGCTGTTTACCATGCTTACCTGGGCAAAAAGAAGGCCCGCGGTCACTAAAAACACAAAGGAAAGTATAGATCTTTTCATGGCATTATCATTAGGTTTAAGAATACAAGTTACAAAATTATTAATTAGAAATAAAATTTTTATTTTTTTACTGGCAATCCTGCAGGCACAGCATTCGGTTTATTTGCTTCACATAGTTTCTAATTATTCACCGTCATTAACTTTAGGCACTCCAAACTTTAGTTCACTTTAGGCACTCATATCCCGACGAGCTGCGCTGTCGGGATTAGTTCAACTTACTAATTTTGCAAAACAAAATTTGAGTTTCACTAATTTACTGATCTTCCTTCTGCGTATATAAAGCCTGCTGCAGGCTAATCTGCTCAACAAGGGCTTTTAGCTCCGCAAGTTCAGCCTCTAACTTACTGGTATTATTAATCTTTGCTGCAAGATTGGCATTTTCAGCTTTTAATTCTTCAATTTGTTTTTGTTGTTCCTTGATGGCTTCTAAAAGCACAGCGGACATTTTTGAATAGTCTACAGACTTATATCCTTCAGGGCCTTCATTAACCAGTTCAGGAATCACCTTTTCAACTTCCTGGGCAATTACCCCAATTTGATTAGTAGTTTCATAATGCCTGTTTGGGAACTCCTCATTTCTCCAGGTAAAATTAACGGCTCTCATTTTCAACACCTTATCCAATGCACCATCATAAGTCTCAATATTCTTCTTCAAACGTTTATCAGATCCAGCCCAGGCTCCCGAAGTACAATAAGTTGGACCATAAACAACCAGGCCGTAATTATCACCGGCATCCATATCGATCCCTAAGGCCCAGGATGTTGTTGCTTCCCTGTTAATTCCAACAGAACCATTAAATCTTAATTGATTTGTGCTAAAATCTCCATAAATTAAAGCATTTGCAGCATTATCTGATCCAGTGTAATTGTTTTCAATGACCAATTGGTCGTCTCCTTGCTGGCCATAACCAGCATACTTGCCAAGAAATATATTTCCGGATCCTGTGGCAGCACGTCCCGCTGCTAAACCAATCCATACATTGTCTGACCCGGAGGTATTGACATAGGCTGCATCAAGACCAATAAAAATATTACCCTCTCCATTTATCAAATCCGTGCCTGCATACAATCCGAGCATTATATTTCCCTGTCCGGCAGAAAGACTCTGTCCGGCTTGTTCGCCAATTAACACATTATACCTGTTATCTGTAAGGCCATATCCGGCCCGGTATCCTATAGCCACGTTCTTATATCCTGTTGTGATACTATAACCTGCCTGGTAACCCAATAAAGTATTATATGCCCCTTCCCAATATTCAGTACCTCCTGTAAGGCTAAAACCGGACTGATATCCAAAAATTGTATTGTAATCACCATTGGTATTGGAATAACCGGCCTGATATCCAATAAATGAATTATAATGTCCATCCGAATTTAATCTGCCTGCTTCCGTTCCCACAAAGACATTGTAGTTGCCTGTAGCATTTGAGTAACCGGCCAGGTTTCCTATGCTAATATTGTCATGCCCTGTGTTTATACCATAACCGGCTTCTACTCCTATGGAAACATTATCATCGCCTGAAGAATTCAAAACGGAATATCCGGCTCGTTTACCAATGGCTGTATTATTAGATCCTGTTTTACTATAATAACCAGAGTGGTTACCCGCAAAAGTATTATTTTGTCCTGTAGTGTTTGAATATCCACTATAATATCCAAAGAAAGAATTCCAGTGTGAAGCATTGTTATATCCGCTTCTGTACCCAACAAATGAATTGTAATATCCACTTACATTCTGGTAGCCTGATTCATTCCCCACATATACATTCCCATAACCTCCCCGGGTATTGAATCCACTCTGGTTTCCTATGAAAATATTTTCTATCGCACCTACATTTGAAGTTCCTGCCAAATTCCCAATAAAAATGTTATCACTTCCTGTAGTATTGGCTCTTCCTGCCTGATATCCAAAAAAAGTATTAAAAACTCCATCTGTGTTACTGGCACCTGCCTGATGGCCAATAAAATAGTTATCCCGTCCCAGGTACATTAGATTTTCAGCAGGTCCTTTTCCTGGAGTAAAACCACCTATGGCAAACCCTCCTCTGTTGCCTTTAGTTTGAGTCTGATCAATGTAAACCCGTACACTGTCCGGACTTACCATGAAATAGTCATTAGTGAGTCCTTTC